>JASHVQ010000086.1 GCA_030044485.1 Methylovirgula sp.
TGAGACCGGTGCCGCCGCCGCCGTAGACGAGGCCGATCCCGGCCGCGGCAAGTTGGCGTCCGAAGGCGCGGGCCGCGTCGAGATAGAGCGGATCCGATCCCGCCGACGAGCCGCAATAGACGCAGACGTCGCGGATAAGGCGACGGTTTGACGGCACAGCCGCGGGCTCCTGCGCGCCGACGTCCTTCATGGGGCGATGCCGGTCAAATGTTGTGGAAGGCGATTGCCGCCACGATCCGGCCTAGGGCGGCCGCGCCCAGCGCGCTCACGATTCGCGCCGCCGAAAGCCACAACATCGCCGTGGCAAACGCGAAGAGCAGGCTCGCGGCTTCGGCAATCCAAAAAGTCATGAAGATATGTTTCTTCGGGTCGAGGCGGGACCCATACCGCAGCTTTCACCATAGTCGTCTCGTTTCGGCGAATCCAGTTGTGCGAAGCAAAATCGCCGGCGAAATACGCTTCCGGCGCGGCCAAGCCGGTCTTTTGCCCGGCAAACCTAGGCGAAATCATGTAGCGGCTTGCCGAGAGGCAGGCTATTTATCCGCCGGAAGGTGAGTTCATGACGCGTTCGCAAATCGCCGTCCTGGTCATTTCGGCAGGTGTCGTCGCTGTCGGTGCCGTGCTGGCCGAGCGCGGCGTTCTGCCCGGTTGGTCGTCGGCTGCTCTTTCTCCATCCGCCGCACCCGCGGTCGCTGTTGCGCCGCAAAATGCGGCGCCGCCCCCCGCCGCTGCGGCGCCGCAAAATATGCCTCCTGCGCCAACACAGCAGGCTGGCCTTGAGCCTCAACCCAAGCCGGCCGAAGCGGCCGAGGCCCCGTCGGCGCCCGATCTTCCGGAATTCGACACGGTGCGCGTCGAGCCATCCGGCGACATTGTGGTCGCCGGTCATGGCGAGCCGGGCGCCAAAGTCGCGCTGGTCGCGGGCGACAAGGTTTTGGCCGAAGTCGATGCCGACGGCGCGGGAAATTTCGTGATGGTGCCGACGCCGCTCGAACCCGGCGCCTATGTGCTCGGCTTGCGCAGCACCGGCAAGGAGGGCACGCTCGATTCGCACCAGAATGTGACGGTTTCCGTCCCGGCGAAGGGCCAGACGAACGTGGTCGTGGCGCTTGCCGAGCCGGGCAAGCCGAGCGTCATTCTGACCGACACGACGAAGCAGGAGACTCCGTCGTCCGCGGCAGCGCCGGTTCAGCCGCAAGTCTCCTTCAAGACGGCGGAGGTGGATAATGGCGGCTTCTATGCTTCCGGAAGCGCGACGCCCGGCGCGAATTTGCGCATCTACCTGAATGGCACATTGCTCGCCCAGGTCACGGCGGACTCGAACGGACATTGGTCGCTGACCGTCGGCAGGGGCATGTCGCCCGGTCATTTCGCGGTCCGTGCCGATGCGATCGATCCGACCGGCAAAGTGCTTGCCCGCGCCGAAGTGCCATTCGACGTTCCGGTGAGCGTCGCCGAAGCCGACGCCGCGCCGGCTTCGCCGCAGGCGGCAGCGCCCATCCCGACCGCCCCGGCTATATCGCCGCGCGCCGCATCTGCGGCTCTTGCAGCCTCCCCGGATTCCGCGCCGAGCGCCGCCGGCAATCCTGCGCCCATGTCTGCGCCCATGTCTGCGCCCATGTCGGCGCCAATGTCGGCGCCGGCGCCGGCTTCGGCTCCGGCAGCCAACGCCGGTTCCGGCCCGCAGCAAGCCGCGACATCGCCGTCGCTCACCTCGACCGCCAACGCGGTGGTCGCCTCGATCGAAACGCGCACCGTGGTGCGCGGCGACAGTTTGTGGCGGATCAGCCGCAAGGTGTTCGGCCACGGGATCCGCTATACGTTGATCTATGAAGCCAATGCCGATCAGATCCGCGACCCGAGCCTGATCTATCCGGGGCAGGTCTTCGTGCTGCCGCATATGACCAATTAGAAGAGGGCGGGCGCTTCGCCGGCGCCGGCTCGATCCGCGCCGACCCGACAGGCCGCCGCGCCGCCGGCCAAAGATTCGAGATGCTGCAACATATTTCCAAGTCGGCTGACCCCGGCAAGCCGCGAGCGAGTTTTTCCGGAACCTGGCGAAAGCTTTGGCCCTATCTTTGGCCAAGCGGCCGGCGCGACCTCGAATGGCGCGTGCTCGCGACATTTGCGCTTCTGGTCCTCGCCAAAATCGTCACCGTCGCCGTGCCTTATTCGTTCAAATGGGCGACCGATGCGCTCATCGGCCACGGACACACGCCGCATAGGCTCTTCGGCGTCGTTGCCGGGCCGCTGGCGCTGACCCTGCTTTACGGCGCGCTGCGCATCGCCATGGCGGCCTTCACGCAGGCGCGCGATGCGCTGTTCGCGGCGGTTGCGATGCATGCCGTGCGGCGGCTCGCCAACGACGTCTTCGTGCACCTGCATCTGCTTTCGCTGCGCTTTCATCTGCAGCGCAAGATCGGCGGCTTGACGCGCGTTCTCGAACGCGGCCGCAACGCCATCGAAACATTCGTGCGCACGGCGGTTCTCGTCGCGGTCCCGACCGCCGTCGAATTCGCCTTGATCCTCGCCGTGCTGTTTTTCCAATTCGACTGGCGCTACACGCTCGCCGTGGCGGCGATGATCCTCGCCTATACCGCCTTCACCTTTTCCGCCACCAATTGGCGCATCGGCATCCGCCGCTCGATGAACGAGAGCGACTCGGACGCCAATACCAAAGCGCTCGACAGCCTGCTCAATTACGAGACGGTGAAATATTTCGGCGCCGAGGGGCGCGAGGGGCAGCGCTACGACCGATCGATGGCGCGCTACGAGGCGACGAGCATCAGCTCCTATACGTCGCTCACCTTCCTCAACTTCGGTCAGGCGGTGATCTTCACCCTGGGACTCACGGCGGTGATGGCCATGAGCATCGTCGGCATCAAGGCCGGCCGCAACACCGTGGGCGATTTCGTGCTCGTCAACGCCATGATGGTGCAACTCTATCAGCCGCTGAATTTCTTGGGCATGGTCTACCGCGACATTCGCCAGGCAAAGATCGACCTCGAAATGATGTTCGATATTCTCGCCGAACACCCGGAGATCGCCGACAAGCCCGGCGCCAAGCCGCTGCGGGTGGCGGGCGGCCATCTGCGCTTCGACAACGTCTTCTTCCATTACGAACCGGGGCGCGAAATCCTTAAGGGCGTGAGTTTCGACGTGCCGCCCGGCAAGACGCTGGCCATCGTCGGGCCGTCCGGAGCCGGCAAGTCGACGATCTCGCGACTGATCTTCCGCTTCTACGAGCCATCCTCGGGTCACATCACGATCGACGCGCAGGACCTCGACGACGTCACGCAGAATTCGCTGCGCGCTGCGATCGGCATGGTGCCGCAGGATACGGTGCTCTTCAACGACACGATCGGCTACAACATCCGCTACGGACGGGCGGATGCGACCGAAGCCGAGGTGAAGGAAGCGGCGCGGCTCGCGCATATCGACCGGTTCATCGAGAGCGTGCCGGGCGGCTACAAGGCGCAGGTCGGCGAGCGCGGCCTCAAACTTTCGGGCGGCGAGAAACAGCGCGTGGCCATCGCCCGCACGATTCTCAAGGCGCCGCCCATTCTGGTCCTCGACGAGGCCACGTCGGCGCTCGACACATTCACGGAACGCGAAATCCAGGAGGCGCTGGATCGCGTCTCGAAAGGGCGGACGACGCTCGTCATCGCGCATCGGCTTTCGACGGTGGTCAACGCCGACGAGATTCTCGTGCTCGACAAGGGCGAGATCGTCGAACGTGGCGCGCATGGCGCGCTGCTGGCCCGCGGCGGCGTCTATGCCGCCATGTGGAACCGGCAGAACGAGGTGCGCCGCGCCGAAGAAATCTTGCGGCGCGCCGCGCAGGCCGAAGGCGCGAGCCCGCGCCCCACGCTCGACGGCGCCGCGGCGGAAGACGCACCGGCCTATTCGGAGGAAGACGCGGATATCGCCCTTGGCTGAGAGCGAGAATGAACCCTAGTCCCCGGCAGTTTCCAAAAGAAACTGCCGGGGACTAGGAATTCCTGTTAATCCAAAGATCTTTTTCGGCTATTCGAATGGACTTTACGCGCGGCGCCGTTCCATGAACCTTCTCGATTCGTTTCGCCGGCAGATCACGCCCGTCCATCCCGACGGCTATCTTTTCATCGCCATCGCGGCCGCGATAAGCTTGGCTCTCTTCTTTCTATATGCGCCGCTCGGCTGGCTCGGCCTCGGGCTGACGCTTTGGTGCGCCTATTTCTTTCGCGATCCGCCGCGGCTGACGCCGCGCGACGACGCCATCGTGGTTGCTCCCGCCGACGGGGCCGTCGCTTATGCCGGCCCGAGCGTGCCGCCGCCCGAGCTCGGCCTCGGCCCCGATGCTTTGCCGCGCGTTTCGATCTTCATGTCGATTTTCGACGCCCACGTGAACCGCGCGCCGGTCTCGGGCCGGATCAGCAAGATCATCTATCGCCCGGGCCTGTTTCTCAACGCCGACCTCGACAAGGCGAGCCAAGACAACGAACGCAACGGCCTCGTCATCGACGCGCTGCAGGGCCGCGTCGGCGTGGTGCAGATCGCCGGGCTGATCGCCCGCCGCATCCGCTGTTTCGTCGCGGCGGGGGAGGCGATCGAAGCGGGCGAGCGCTTCGGGCTCATCCGTTTTGGCTCGCGCCTCGACGTCTACCTGCCGCCCTCGGCACGGCTGCTCGTCGGGGTGGGGGCGCGCTCGGTCGCCGGCGAAACGATCATCGCCGATTTCCACGCCGGCCCGCCGCGAACCTTCAAATTGAGCTGATCATGGGAAATGTCGCTCGCCAGGCCCGGCATTTTCGCGTGATCGCTTCTGCTTTATGATGCTCCCATGAACACTTCACCGCGCAAGTTCTCGCTGCGCCGCGATGTCTCCGATGCCGAACCCGGGCAGGATCGCGAGGCGGCGGCGCCTCGCCTCGGCCTCGTCCGCGGCCGGCGGTTTCGCGCCGTTCCGCTGCGCATCATCCTGCCCAATCTCGTAACCCTTCTCGCCCTCTGCATGGGCCTGACCAGCATAAGGTTCGCGGTCGAGGGGCAGTTCGAGATCGCGGTGCTGGCGGTGATCGTCGCGGCGATCCTCGACGCTCTCGACGGACGCTTGGCGCGCGCCCTGCGCGGCACTTCGCGTTTCGGCGCCGAACTCGACTCGCTCGCCGATTTCGTCGACTTCGGCGTGGCGCCGGGATTGATCCTTTATTTCTGGAACCTGCACCAGATGAAGAGCCTCGGCTGGTTCGCGGCCCTTGTCTTCGCGATCGCCTGCGCGCTGCGGCTGGCGCGCTTCAATGTGATGAGCGAGGACCCGAACGAGCCGGATTGGCAGGCGCATTTCTTTATTGGCATGCCGGCGCCGGCCGGCGCGGTGGTGGTATTGCTGCCGCTCTATCTCAACCTCTCGATCATCGGCGTGCCGGCGACGCATTGGTTCGCGCCTTTCGAAATCGCCTATGTGCTCGGCATCGCTCTTCTCATGGCGAGCCGCATTGCGCATTTCTCCGGCAAAAGGATCGGCCGCGTGCCGCGCGAATATGTGATCGTCGTGCTCTTCGGCATCGCGATCATGGTGCTTTTGCTCGCGACCTTTCCGATGGAAATGTTGGCCTTTCTCAGTCTTGCCTATCTGGCAACGATCCCCTTTGCGGTGCGCCGCCACCAAAGATTCGCCGCGGCCGATGCCGCGGCGCGGCAGACGCCCCAATGATGCATGCAAGTCTGCGCGCCGCGCCGGTTCACAAAGACGCCGTTCTCGATTAGGGTCCGCGCCCGATCTTCCGCACCCAAGAG
>JASHVQ010000087.1 GCA_030044485.1 Methylovirgula sp.
ATCGCCTCGGCTCCTTCTACGAGAAGGGGCTGGGCGTGGCGCGCGACATGGACAAGGCCAGAGTCTGGTACCAGAAGGCGGCGGAGCACGGAAACATCCGCGCCATGCACAATCTCGCGGTCCTCGCGGCCGACGGCGACGACGACGGGCGGCCCGATTACGCCACCGCCGCGCAATGGTTCCGCAGGGCCGCCGAATTCGGCGTGCGCGACAGCCAATATAATCTTGCGGTGCTTCTTGCCCGCGGCCTCGGCGTGCCGCAGAACTTCGTCTCGTCCTACACATGGTTTGCGATCGCCGCCGACCAGGGCGACGACGACGCCGCGCGAAAACGCGACGACGTGGGCCTGCGCCTCAACCCCAACGAACTCGCCGCCGGCAAGGCCATGGCCGCGGCCTTCAGGCCGAAAACGCCGAATGCCACGGCCAATGACGTCGCCGCACCGCCGGGCGGGTGGACAACCTCGTCGCCGGCTCCGGCCTCGATGAGCAGGGTGCAAAGGCCGAAGATGTCGGAGTTGTGAGGGACGCTGCAGGAAGTCTCGCCCGCTACGGAGAAGGCGGCAGAGCCATGGGAGCTGCCGCGCGATGTCCGCCGATCGCCCCAGATCGGCGAGACCGCGTTGCGGGTGTTGCGGGGCAAAGCCCCTTGCTTTAAGCAGATAGCGCGAAACGGCCAACTCTGGGGGGAGGGCCCGCGTTGCAGGCTCGGAAAGCAAGCCTGACAGTCCTCAAGAAGTTGGTTCTGGCGATCATCGTTTTGGCCGCGGCCGCGTGGCTCGCGCTTAATCCGATGTCGCTGTCCAATTATGCCTTGCTCTATTATTACGGGCTGATCTTCGTTGTCGCCGTCGCTTTCGCCGTCATGTTGCGCGGGCGTTGGCGCGACGCATGCGTCGTCGTGGCCGCGCTGACGGTCGGACTCTCAGCCATTGAGCTAATTTCGATCCATGCCGTCGCTCGTACGGTCAACATGCGCCAGAGGGGCACCTTCGTTGCCAACGCGGCGCTCGGCTGGAGTCTCGGCAAGCCCGGCGTCTACTGGCAAAATAAAACGGAAGGCGGTCCGCACGGCCACGTCATCTTCGACGTCAACTACACGATCGACCAACATTCCAATCGTCTGACGGTTTCGGCGGAACACGGGCCGACGGTCGCTTTTTTTGGCGATTCCATGACGTTCGGCGAAGGGATACCGGATGACGAGACCTTGCCGCAGGCCTTCGCGGATCTGACCGGCCGGAAAATGCACGTGCTCAATCTGGCGGTGCCGGGCTACGGCCCGGAGCACTTCCTGCGGGCGCTGGAGCTCGACCTCGATCACGACCTCCTGAAGAACGACCCACGCCTCTTCGTCTTCCTGACCGCGCCTTGGCACGCCGAACGGGTGTCATGCGGCTCGAGCTTCACCCTTCTCGGGCCAAGCTATGCGCTCGAGAGCGGCAAAACTGTCTACAAGGGCTTCTGTTATCAGCAGGGCGCGAAAGTGCTGAGCGCAATAACCAGCGCCTTAGCCTCGACCTCGACCTACCAGATGTTCTTCAAGAACGTCGCACCCAACGTATATCGATACGAGATCGACCTTTATGTTGCGGTGTTGATTCGGGCCGGACAACTTGCTCGCGAGAAATACGGCGTCCCGACCCTCGTCCTGTACCTTACCGATTGGCCGGACTATGTCGGCCAGATCGGCATGACGGATCAGCAGGTCATGCAGCGGCTGCGCGACGGCGGCCTGCAGGTCATCGACGCCTCGATCGACCAGAAAGCTTACCCCGGCCAGCCGCTACGAATTCCCGGCGACGGCCATCCAACCGGGCTCGCCAACAATATTCGTGCGAAAATGGTGCTGCAGGCGCTCGAGAATTTGTCGAAGGATCGGGCAGAGACGAGAAGCGCTCCGGAGTCGCCGGTGACGGCCGCGACTCCCTGACGCCTGCGGCCAAAAGTCGGCTGCACCATTGGGACGCGCCTCAGTGGTGCCCGCCCATGCGGCAGGTGCTGGCCGGCGTCGACTCGCCCGGCATGAACATCCGAACCGTCCAGCCCGAAATGCCCTGGGCCGTGCCTTCGCCGCACATTTCGCGCGCCGTGTCGCCGGCAAGTTTTCGCTCGACATCCTTGCTCAAAGTCGAAACGGCCGGAACGGCGGCGATGACATCGAGCGAATGCGTCTCGGCGTTGACCGTATAATGGGTCAGGAGTCCGACCGATTTATGCGCGTTGCCGATCGTATCGACGGCGTGCAATTGGTCGGCGCGCGTCAAATCGGGCGCGCCGCAGGCCGCCAATGCGCAGGCCAGCGCCGCGCCTTTGGCCGTCATCGTTTTTCGAATGTCACGCATGCTCTCACCTATCGCCGCATCTTGTAGCAAATAATGCCTCAGTCTGGCAGGCACTGGCCCTGCGCGACGCGATAGACGCGATCCCGGCCGAGCACGTGGGCGAAGACGGCCGCGCCGAACAGCGCCGAAAAGCTGCGGTCGTGCAGGTTGAGGCCGCCGGCATAGGCGCCGAAGGCCGGCAGAACGCAGCGCGCCCCGTCGCTCACGAAACAGCGCCGCCGCACCGAGCCGCCGGCGCCTGTCAGGCGCGCCACGGGATGAAGATGCCCGGCGATCTCGGCGGTGCCCGGCTTCGCCTCGGGCTTGTGGCGGAACGAGAATCCGCCAATGCCGATCTCCGCCAACCGCATTCCCCCGAGATCGGCGGGCAGGATTGGGTCGTGATTTCCGAAAATCCATATCCAGTCACGCCCGCTTTGCAGGCGCGCCAGCGCGGCGCGGTCCCGCGCCCCGAGACGCTTGCCCGCGTCGGCGTCGTGAAAAGAATCGCCCAGCGCCACAACGGCGCGCGGCGCATAGCGGGACATCAGCGCGGCAAGCGCGGCGAGCGTCGTCGCCGTGTCGTAAGGCGGCAGAAATATGCGCCGTACCGCATAGGCCGAGCCCTTTTCGAGATGCAGATCGGCGACGGCGAGCAGCCTTTCCTGCGGCCAATAAAGCGCGCCCATCGGGTCGGCAACGAACGTGGCGCGCCCGAGCGTCAGGGCGGCGGCGCTGGGTGGGCGGATATCGCGAGCCGAGGTTTTCATGCCGGGGGAAATCTTAAAGACGCAAGATTCGGTCGATTGCCCACTATGCTGACCCGCCTTACGCCCAGCAAGACCAAAGGCGCACGCCGGATCCGGTCGGCACAAGATGTGCAACGGTGCCACATGTGAGCGGCGCCGATGTGCGACGCTGCCGCGCAGATTGAGCAGAACTTCGCCGCCGCCTTCGCATTCGAGCGCCGCTTTGCCGGCCTGGGCGCCGATGCTATAGGGACGGCGCGAAACAAGGCCATTCCCGCAA
>JASHVQ010000088.1 GCA_030044485.1 Methylovirgula sp.
CCGCCGACATCGTCGATGCTTGCGTGGTGCGGCAGAAGAAGGCCTATCCGGTCTATGACGAGACCTATGCCGAGAATGTCGGGATGATCCGCCGCGAACTGGCGCTGCGCTATCCCAAGCTGCATCTCGTCGGCCGCAACGGCATGCACAAATACAACAACCAGGATCACGCCATGATGACCGGCATGCTCACCGCCGCCAACATCATCGCGGGGGAGCAAATCTACGACGTTTGGCACGTCAACGAGGACGCCGAATATAGCGAGGCGGGCGCTTCCGGCACCAAAGAGGCCTTGAAGAGCCTGCGGCTCGTGCCGCAGAAGGCGGCCTGATGAGCGCGGTCGAGCCTTCCCTCGCCAGGCCGCGGCTTGCGCCCCTCGCGGCCCTCCCGCGTCGTGCGCCGGGTAGCGCCGCGCGGCTCTTCGCCTCCGACCTTTTCGGCTACGGGCTCTGCAGCGCCGCGGCCCTGGCGCTCGACTGGGGCCTGCTCGTTCTGCTGGTCAAGCTCGGCGTCAATTACCTTGCGGCGGCGGGAATGAGCTTCATGGCCGGCATGGCGCTCGCTTATGCGGGCAGCATTCTCTTCGTCTTCCGCGGCCGCCGCGCGCGCCGCCTCAGGGCGGAGATCGCCGGCTTCCTGGCGATCGGCCTTGCGGGGCTGGCGCTCAACCAGCTGCTGATCTTTCTCTTCGTGCATTGCGGCGGGCTTGACGTGGTGCTCGCCAAGGCGCCGACCGCGGCTTTCGTCTTCATGTTCAATTTCCTTCTGCGCCGCGCGCTGCTTTTTGCCTCCGCGCCGCGCCCGGCCTAGCTCCATGCCCGGGAATTTCTCGGCCGGGGCGGCGAGGCGGCAGGCCGTTGGCTCCGCCTCCGTCTCCGCGACGCTCGGCAGTAGGCTCGCGCCAGCCGGCGCGGCGCTGAAAGCCGCCTTCGCCGAGGGCGCGCTCTTTGCGCCGCTGATCGCCGCCGCGCTCTGGGCGCTCACCCATCCCTACCAAGGCATTATGGGCGACGCGGCCGTCTATATGGGACGCGCGCTCGCCGATCTCGATCCTTCCGGCGTCGGACGCGATATGGTCTTCGTCAACGACGGCCAATCGCGCTTCAGCCTCTTTCCTGTAATCCTCGATCATCTCGTTGCCGCGTTCGGCATGCAGACGACGGCGCTGTCGCTCGCCTTGGCCGCGATGGCCGTTTGGGTCGCAGCGCTTTGCGTCCTGGCGCGCCAATATGTGCCGGCGCGCTATATCGCGCTCGTTGTGATCTTCGTCGCCGTCCTGCCGGTGAATTACGGCGCGCCCTGGCGCTTTGCCTATTCGCAGATCATGGCCGTGCCGCGGCCCTTCGCCGAAGCTCTGGTTCTCGCCGCGCTCGCAACCCTCGCCAACCGACGCACGCTCTCGTCGTTCGCGCTGCTCGTCGGCGCCTCGCTCATTCATCCTTTGATGGCGCTCCCCGGATGGGCGGTGTTCGCCCTCGTGCTCTGCGGCGAAGATTGGCGCTGGCGCGCGGTCTGCGCGGCGGGCGCCGCCCTGGTACTCGCCGGTGCTTTTCTGGGCGCGCCGCTTCTGCATCGCCTGGTCATGGTGATGGACCCGAATCTCAAGGCTTTTGCGGAGAGCCGCAGCGCGCTTCTCTTTCCCACGAAATGGCCCGTCGAATTCTGGGGGCCCGTGGCGGTCGAGGCGGCGAGCCTCGCTATCGCCGCGAGCTTTTTCGAAGGGCGGCGGCGGACGATCCTTATCGCCGCCGTCTTCGCCGGCGTCGGCGGCATCGTGGCGCAGGCGCTTCTCGGCGACATGCTTTCGCTGCTTCTCGTCATCCAGGCGCAGCTCTGGCGCATGGCCTGGTTGCTGGCGGCGATGGGCGCCTTCGCGCTCGCCGTCGCCGCACTGAAACTTTGGCGGCAGGGGCCGCGCGGCCATATCGTCCTCGCGGTTCTCGCCATGGCCTGGCTGTGCAGCGAAGAATCCGCGCTCGGCGCACTGATTTGCCTGCCGGCGCTCGTCCTGCATTTTGGTGCGCGGCGAATTTCGCTACCGATGACTTGGACGATGGCGCGCATGACGTGGATTGCGGCTTTCCTCGTGGCGCTCCTCTGGAACGTCCATTATTTCTTGGGTTACGCGCATTTTGTCGGCGCCATGCCGGCCGGCGCGCCGAATGGGCTGGACTATTTCTGGACGCGACGCTACCTCGCTTTTCCGATCCTGGCTCTGGCGTTGAGCGCCGCGTTCGCGGCGCGGCGCACGCGCCTTCTCCGGGTTGCGGAATGTCTGGCGGCTCTTCTGCTTGTCGCCGCTGTGGTCCGCTTCTGGGACGGCAGGGCGCCGCTGCAGAAGCTCATCGATGCCGGGCACCAGCCGCCGGAGCTGATGCGGCTCATTGCCGGCCGGGACGGCGAGGTGCTCTGGGTCGATGGTCTGGCGGAGACGTGGTTTTTGACGGGCCGGCCGGAATGGGCTTCGCGCCAGCAAGGCGTCAGCACGATCTTCTCGCGCCAGCTCACGCTCAAATGGCGCGAGCGGATGCAATTTTTGATCGGCCAAGGGCTGGCCGACAAAAATGCGTTTCTGACCGCGCATTTCCCGCCGGCCGCCGATCTGCCCAAACTCACGGCTTCCGGCGTCGCGCATCTCTGCGCCCGTTCCGATGCGCCCGCCTGGATCGTCGCACCGGTCTGGGAGGGCGCGCAAATCCCTTCGCAGCTCAAGCCACAATATTGGCGGTTCGATCAGCCAAACTTCCGCATGACGGAAGAGGCCAATTCCTATGCCTGGACGCGGATTTCGGCCTATGCCGTCTTGCCCTGCGCACAAAGCTGGCGCAGGTAGGGGCGCCTGTCGCCGTGGCAGGCCGGGCGGAGATCCATATAAGCCGCAATGAACGCATTTAGCCTGTCGTTTACGCCGCTTTTGCCTTGGCCGGTGCTGGCGCTTTTCGCGTTGCTCGCAGCCGCGGTGACGGCACTTGGGTTGATCCAGCGCCGCCCTGCCACCTTGCTGCGGGCGCTGGGGCTTGCGCTTGTCGTGCTCGCGCTTCTCGATCCCTCGCTGGTGCGCGAGGACCGCCAGCCGCTCAAGGATGTCGTGGCCATCGTCGTCGATCACAGCGGTAGCCAGACGATCGGCAATCGCTGGCAGCAGACCGAGAAGGCGACGGCTGAACTGAAGAAGCGGCTGGCGGCGCTCGGCAATGTCGACGTCCGGGTCATCGACAGCAGCATCACCGACAGCGATGAAAACGGCACGCGGCTCTTCACGGCGCTGAGCGAGGGACTAGCCGATGTGCCGGCCGAGCGGATCGGCGGCGTCTTCATGATCACCGACGGCGTGGTGCACGACATTCCCTCAGACCCGGCGGCTCTCGACTTCAAGGCGCCGTTGCATGCCTTCATCACCGGGCACGAAGGCGAACGCGACCGGCGCATCGAGCTTCTCAACGCGCCGCGCTTCGGCATCGTCGGCAAGGACGTGGACGTGGAGTTGCGGGTCGTCGACTCTGAGCCGAGCAGCGAGCCGGTGCTCCTGCACGTGCGCCGCGACGGCAACCCGATCGCCGATGTCAATGCCGCTCCCGGCGAGCGCATCAAAGTACCGGTGGCCATCGACCATGGCGGCCCGAACGTCGTCGAATTCGAAGTCCAGGCTTTGCCGGACGAGTTGACCACGATCAACAACAAGGCCGTGCTCACCATCGACGGCGTGCGCGACAAGCTCAAAGTCCTGCTTGTCTCGGGCGAGCCGCATCAGGGCGAGCGCATGTGGCGCAATCTCCTGAAGTCCGACGCCAACGTCGATCTCGTCCACTTCACCATTTTGCGTCCGCCCGAGAAACAGGACGGCACGCCGATCAACGAACTTTCGCTGATCGCCTTTCCGACCGCCGACCTCTTCGGCCGCAAGATCAAGGATTTCGATCTCATCATCTTCGACCGCTATTCGGATCAAAGCGTTCTGCCGTCGGTCTATCTCGACAACATCGTCCGCTATGTTCGGGGCGGGGGCGCGCTGCTGATCGCGGTGGGGCCGGATTTCGCGCAGCCCGAGGGCATCTATTACACCCCGCTCGGCGCGCTCTCGCCGGCGCGTCCCGACGGGACCGTGACCGAACAGGCCTTCCGCCCGCAGATCACCGCCGACGGCGCCAAACATCCCGTAACCCGCGGCCTGCCCGGCTCGGACGAGACCCCGCCCGCCTGGAGCCGCTGGTTCAGGCAAGTGAACGCCGACGTGATCCGCGGCACGAGCATTCTGTCGGGCGCCGACAACAAGCCGCTGCTCGTGCTTTCGCGCGAGGACAAGGGGAGGGTGGCGTTGCTGCTCTCCGACCAGATGTGGCTCTGGGCGCGCGGCTTCGAGGGCGGCGGGCCGCATCTCGATCTGCTGCGCCGGCTGGCGCATTGGCTGATGAAAGAGCCGGAGCTCGAAGAGGAGGCGCTGCGCGCCCGGGCCGAGGGCCATGAGCTCGCCATCGAACGCCAAAGCCTCAAAGACCGGATTTCGCCGGTCAAGATCGTCGCGCCCTCCGGAAAAGAGATCACGACGACGCTTGCGCCGGCCGAGCCCGGACTTTGGCGCGGCAGCGTCAAGGTTTCCGAACTCGGCCTTTACCGCGTGTCGGACGGGACGCTCACCGCGCTGGTCAATGTCGGGCCGGAAAATCCGCGCGAGTTCCAGGACGTGGTCTCGACGACCGAGAAGCTTCGTCCGCTGGCCGAGGCGACAGGCGGCACGGTGCGGCGCATCGGCGTCGGCCAGGGCAGCGACGTCTCTCTTCCGCGCATCGTCGCCATGCGCAATAGCCCGATTTACGGCGGCGCGGATTATGCGGCGATCAAGCGGACCGGCGCGGCGCAAGTGAAAGGCGTCGGCGTCGCACCGCTTGCCATCGGCTTTCTCGGGCTCTTCTTCCTGCTCGCCAGCGTGATTGCGAGCTGGCTTGTCGAAGGGCGGGGCGGGCCGCGCCGCGCATCCGCCTGAAACGCGTTCAAGGTCGGCGCGGCGACGGCGGCGCTGAGGCGCGCGTCAAGCTTGCGACAAGCCAGTTGGCGCAGAGGCTTGCGGCGAGCCCGATCGCCGCCTCGTTGACGAGACCCGAAAATCCCAGAAAGACCCAGCCGCAGGCTGCGATCATCCCGGCGAGGACCGCGGCAAGCAGCGAGCCGGCAGAATGCCGCCAGCCCATGACCTTGATCATGATCGGCCCGCCGACGGCGGAGCCGAGCTTCGAAATGGAGCCGATCGCCATAGAGAACACGTTGCCGGGCAGGACAAGCGACAGGCCGATCGTTGCGAGCCCGATGAGAAATATGGCCGAGAAACTCGTCGCGGTCTTGCGTTCCTCGACCGAGTGGCGGGCGCGGAAGATATCGCGGTAAAGCGCTTGTCCGATCGCCACGAGCAGGCTGTTGGCGGTCGAGGCGATGGTCGCATAGACGTCGGCGAAAATGATACCGCTGACGATTGCGCCCATGTTGTGCTGAAAGAACAAGCTCAAGCCGGTTTCGGGATCGGCGATGTCGGGCATGATCCCGCGCAGCAGGATGCCGAACAAGGTCATCGCGATCCAAGTCGCCTGCACGAAGCCGATATAGATCCACCAGGCGGCGCGCGTCTCCTGCGGGCTCGATCCGGCGAAATAGCGGCTGACGATCTGCGGCTGGCCGAGGCCGAAGCCGACGGCCGCGGCCGCGTAGCCGGCAACGAAGCCGAGCGCGCCGAGCGCGCCGCCGGTCGGAAAGAGCCGCAGAAATTCGGGCCCCGCCGCGGCGATGTTATGCGCAAACAGCAAATCGCGACGCGCGAACCAGATCACGGCGGCAAGCGCGATGCTCGTGCCGAGGATGCGGATCAGCGCCTGCAGCGTGTCGGCATAGACGGAACCCCGAAATCCGCCGAGCGCCGAATAGACGACGATGGTCGCGGAGAAAAAGATCAGCGCCGAAAAACCGTTCAGATCGAATATGCCGGAGAGAAATTTCCGCCCCGCCAGCCATTGCGCCGACGTGTAGGTCGAAAGGAACGCGATAAGCAGCAATGCGACGAGGATCGAGACGAGCTTCGCAAGCGGGCCCGCAAGATCGAAGCTCAGCATTTCAGAGAGTGTGACGGCTTTCGCCTGGCGTGCGAGGGCGTTGAGCCGCGCCGGGAAGAGCCGCCAGTAGAGAAGGTCGCCGAGCATCCAGCCGAAGGGCATCAACAGCCAATGCGCGCCTCCCGAATATCCGAGCCCTACCGCGCCGGTGACGATGAAGCCGCTGTTGCCGGCGGCGCCGGCGCTCAAGCCGATGAACCAGCGGTTGAGCCGCCGCCCGGCGAGATCTTCTTCGCCTGCGGCGCGGCGCGCCCGCATCCGTCCGAGGATCGCCGTCCCAAAGGTCGCGGCAAGCGTCGCGAAGAAGATGAGCGCGGCCAGGTCCTGCTGCTGCATGTCGGCAGAACGGTAGCGTAGGATCGGCCCGGACGGAATTCGCCGGTTCTGGACCCCGGATCATCGCCCGCTTCGCGGGCTTGTCCGGGGAAGTGAACCCCTTCCCCGCGCCGGAGCCCAGCGACGAGCCGGGATCCAGGAGCCATAAGCGTCGCCATTGCGAGGAGTGGAGCGACGAAGCAATCCAGAAGTGCTGCCTGGATTGCTTCGCTTCGCTCGCAATGACGTACTTCTTCTCGCCGTTCAGGCCCTATCTTCTTCCCGATCCATCTCGAACACCCGGCTGGCGCGCACGTCGGCGGCATCGATCGTCATCAAATCGTCGAGCGAAACGAGCCCGGGGTGCTCGAAATGCCGGTTGGCCTGGCGCAGCCGCATGCGGTCGAGCGCATTGCGGATCGAGCGGGCATTGGCGAAATGCGGCTGTTTGCGGCGCGCCGCAATATAGTCGCGGAACGCCTTCGCGCCCGACGCGTCGAAACGATAGCTCTGCGCCGCGAGCATCTTTTCGGCGATCGCCATCAATTCCTCGTCCGAATAGTCGGGGAAGTCGATGTGATGGGCGATGCGCGAGCGAAATCCCGGATTGGAGCGGAAGAAGCGGTCCATTCGCTCCGCGTAGCCCGCGAAGATCACGACGAGATCGTCGCGCTGGTTCTCCATGACTTGAAGCAGAATCTCGATCGCCTCCTGCCCATAGTCGCGCTCGTTCTCCGGGCGATAGAGGTAATAGGCCTCGTCGATGAACAGCACGCCGCCCATCGCCTTCTTGATGACCTCGCGCGTCTTCGGCGCGGTGTGGCCGATGTATTGGCCGACGAGATCGTCGCGCGTCACCGAGACGAGATGGCCGCGGCGCACGTAACCGAGCTTGTGCAGAATCTCGGCCATGCGCAGCGCGACCGTGGTCTTGCCGGTTCCGGGATTGCCGGTGAAGCTCATGTGCAGCGTCGGCGTCGCAGAGGCGAGCCCCATCCGCTTGCGCACGCGGTCGACGAGCAGCAGAGCGGCGATCTGGCGGATACGGGTTTTGACGGGCGCGAGGCCGACAAGCTCCTTGTCGAGCCCGTCGAGCACTTCGGCAACATGTGTGTCGGCAAGTTCGCGGCGCAGATCTATGCCGGCAACGTCGGCGGCGGACGTCTCAAGGCTTCCCGTTTCGGCAGAGGTCATAGAAGCTGCGGCCTAATCTGCGGCGGCGCGTTCCGACTGCACGCTATAGAGGACGAGGCGCCCCGCGCTCTCGGTGCGGGTTAAGCGAAAGCCGCGCTCTTTCTTCGGCCGGTTGACCAGGAATGAAATCCGCACGCTTTCCCAGCCGTGGCTCGAATCGAAGCCCGAGACGCGGATATAATCGTCGGCGTGAACCTTGCGGCAGGCGTCGAGTTCGAGCATGACGGCGGCCGCGTCGCGGATGTCGAACATCGGCAGGCCCCACATTTCCCAATAGGTGTTGCGCGGATGCGGGTCGTCGGTGAATTCGATGTTCACCGCCCATCC
>JASHVQ010000002.1 GCA_030044485.1 Methylovirgula sp.
ATTCGCGAAGGTTCGGATCTGGCCGCGAGCTTCCGCAGCCTGGGCGGCGCCCCCGCCATCCTCGAAGCCGTCGTGCCTTTCGTGAAGGAAGTCTCGGTCATAGCGGGGCGCGCGCTCGACGGCGAATTCGCCGCCTTCGACGTGACCGAGAACGTGCATGTGAACCACATTCTCTCGACCAGCCGGGCGCCGGCCAACATCGAGCCGGCCTGCGCCGTCGCCGCCGTCGCCGCCGCCCGCAAAATCGCCGATGCGCTCGATTATGTCGGGGTGATGGGCGTCGAAATGTTCGTGATCGAAGAAAGCCGCGGCGACGGCCCGAAAGCGCAAAAGATCAAGATCAACGAGATCGCCCCGCGCGTCCACAATTCCGGCCATTGGACTCTCGACGGCGCGATCTGCTCGCAGTTCGAGCAACATATCCGCGCCGTCGCCGGCTGGCCGCTGGGTTCGACCGAGCGCCACGGCGCCATGGTCGTCATGCACAATCTGATCGGCGAGGACGTCGAAGCCTTTGCCGAAATTCTCGCCGAGCCGGGCGCCTGCCTGCACCTCTATGGCAAGGCCGAGGCCCGCCCGGGGCGCAAGATGGGCCATGTGACGCGCATTTTCGCAACGCGCGAGGCCTAAGCACGCCGCGCCCGTCGGTCAGCTTAAATGCCTGACGGATCGCAGGTAGAAAGCCGTGAACACCAAGACAATGCCAATATTGACCATCAGCCGTTCCCAGAATCGGTCTCTGAAGAACGCGAAATCTACACCGACGATAATGGCCACCATCGCCGCCACGTAAAGCACGATAGATACCTGCCTGCCCATTTTCCCGACCCTTCGGCTAGCTCGTCGGCCCTGCGCTCCCCTTAAAGCGCGGGCGCGCTCGACCGATCGTCGCGCAGCGCGGCGATCTTCGGCTCCGGACACATTATCCGCTCCCCACTCTCCTGGACAAATAGGATTCGGTCTGCTAAGCGCCAGCCGGCGCCGCAAGCCTTAGATTTGGCGTCCCGGAAGTCCGCTTTCAGTCCCGGAAGTCCGCTTCCAAAAGTCCCGTTTCACCGCCCGCCTGGCGGCGGCTCAAAGAAGGATCGCTCGTGCAAGTTCTGGTTCGCGACAACAATGTTGACCAGGCCCTCAAGGCGCTGAAGAAAAAGATGCAGCGCGAGGGCATTTTTCGGGAAATGAAGCTGCGCGGCCATTACGAGAAGCCGTCCGAGAAGCGGGCCCGCGAAAAGGCCGAGGCGGTGCGCCGCGCCCGCAAATTGGCCCGCAAGAAGCTGCAGCGCGAAGGCCTTCTGCCGGTGAAGGCAAAGCCGACCGTCGGCATGCGCTAGGCCGGGCTCCCGCCAAGGCGGGACTCGTTATTTCTCCCGAAATAATCTTGTGATAAGTCCCGAAGCAGCCGCGGCTTGCGGGCGTCGCAATCTTGCCGGATTGCCGGGCCTAAAGGGCGCGACAGGGGCGCGACAAGGGGCCTGACAACGCGGCGGGAGAGCGCGATCGCAACCTTTGCAAGACTTCCGCGAAAGTTGGGGCGGAATGCTGGGAATGAATCGAGCGGAGCGGGACATATGATTCGGGCGCGGCCTAATCTTGCGCTTGCGGCGCTCGGCTGCGCGGCCTTCGTCCTTGCCGGCTGCGAAAGCAACACGTTCGTGCCCGGCACGGGCGTTGCAGAAACCGTCCAGGAATCGCCGCAGGAGGCCGACGCCAACATCGCCTCGCTGACCGATGTCGTGCAGCGCAACCCCGACAGCGCCGAGGCCTATAATACGCGCGGCGTCGCCTATGCCCGCATCGGCCGGTTCGACGACGCCATCGCCGACTTCACGGAGGCGATCAAGCTCGACCCGAACGACGCCGCCGCCTTGACCAACCGCGCCTTGGCCTACCGGCAGAGCGGGCACGACGATCTGGCGCTCGCCGATTTCAATCAGGCGATCGCCGTCAATCCCAGCCACGCGCCCGCCTATCTCGGCCGCGCCAATCTCTTGCGCTCGCAGGACAAGCTCGACGAGGCGCGCGCCGATCTCGACAAGGCGATCCAGTTGAACCCCGAAAACGCCCAGGCCTTCCATGACCGCGGGCTGATCTATCAGCGCGAAGGCAATCAGCAGCTGGCGATCACCGATTTCGACAACGCCATCGACCGCGATCCGTTCGTCGGCGCGCCTTACGAGGCGCGCGGCGAAAGCTTCATCGCCTTGGGCGAGCCCAACAAGGCCATCGAGGATTTCAACGCGGCGCTGAACGTCGACAGCAAGAACGCCGACGCCTGGGCGGGATTGGGCCTCGCCTATGAAAAGCTCGGCGACCGCGGCAAGGCGCTCGAGAACTACCAGCACGCGCTCGCCTTCGACCCGAACAACAAGGTCGCCAAGGACGGCCAGGAGCGGATGTCGCGGCGCGTCTGAACGTTCAGTTCAGCGCCTTCAAAATGCTTTCCACCATTTTCTTGGCGTCGCCGAACAGCATCATCGTATTCGGCTTGAAGAAGAGTTCGTTCTCGACGCCGGCATAGCCCGAACCCATGCCGCGCTTGACGAAGAGCACGGTTTTGGCCTTTTCCACGTCGAGAATGGGCATGCCGTAGATCGGCGATTTGGGATCGGTCTTGGCGGCGGGGTTGGTCACGTCGTTGGCGCCGATGACGAAAGCGACGTCGGCTTGCGCGAATTCGGCGTTGATGTCTTCGAGCTCGAAGACCTCGTCATAGGGCACGTTCGCCTCGGCGAGCAGCACGTTCATGTGGCCGGGCATGCGGCCGGCGACCGGGTGGATCGCATATTTGACGTCCACCCCCTTCTTTTTCAGCCGGTCGGCCATTTCGCGCAAGGCATGCTGCGCCTGAGCCACCGCCATGCCGTAGCCCGGCACGATGATCACCTTGCCGGCATTCTCCAAAATGAAGGCGGCGTCTTCCGCCGAACCGGATTTGACGGGGCGCGTCTCCACATGCGCCGCGGTCCCCGCCACTTCGCCGCCGAAGCCGCCGAGGATCACCGAGATGAAGGAGCGGTTCATCCCCTTGCACATGATATAGGAGAGGATCGCGCCGGATGAGCCGACCAGGGCGCCGGTGATGATGAGCGCCAGGTTGCCGAGCGTGAAGCCGATGCCCGCCGCCGCCCAGCCCGAATAGGAATTGAGCATCGAGACGACGACCGGCATGTCGGCGCCGCCGATCGGAATGATGATCAGCACGCCGATGGCGAAGGAGACGAAAGCGATCAGCCAGAACAGCACCGCGCTCTGCGTGAAGACGAAGAGCACGATCAGCAGGAAAAGAAACCCGGCGAGACCGAGATTGACGACATGGCGCTGCGGCAGAAGGATCGGCGCGCCGGACATGCGCCCGTCGAGTTTGAGGAAGGCGATGATCGAGCCGGTGAAGGTGATCGCGCCGATGGCGACGCCGATCGACATCTCGACGAGGCTTTGGGCGTGGATCGCCTCGGGCGTGCCGATGCCGAAGGCCTGCGGCGCGTAAAGCGCGCCGGCCGCGACCAGCACCGCCGCGAGGCCGACCAGCGCATGGAACGAGGCGACGAGCTGCGGCATGGCGGTCATGGCCACGGTGCGCGCCCGCCAGGCGCCGATCGTCCCGCCGATCGCCACGCCGAGGACGACCAGGATCCAAGCCGAGAATCCGGCCGGCACCTGATAGGCGAGCGTCGTGAGAATCGCGATCGCCATGCCGATGACGCCGAGCAGATTGCCGCGCCGCGAGGTCGAGGGCGATGAGAGACCGCGCAGCGCCAGGATGAAGAGGATTCCGCAGACGAGATAAAGCAGGGCCGCGAGATTGCCGCTCATCGGCTCAGCCCTTCTTCTTGTACATGGCGAGCATGCGCTCGGTGACCAGGAAGCCGCCGAAAATGTTCACGCAGGCGAGAATCAAGGCGATGAAGCCGAAGACGCGGGCCAGCGCCGATCCGTCGTCGCCGGGATGCGAGGCATCGACGCCGACCGAGAGCAGAGCGCCGACCACGATCACCGAGGAGATCGCGTTGGTGACCGACATCAGCGGCGTGTGCAAAGCCGGCGTCACCGACCAGACGACGTAATAGCCGACGAAGACGGCCAGCGCGAAGATGGCGAAACGAAAGACGAAAGGATCGATCGCCCCGCCGCTCGCCGCATGCGCCGCCGCGCCCCCCGCATGCGCGATCTGATCGGCGTAGGATTGCGCCGCATCGGCCGACTGGCGCGCCGCATCCGCGGCCGCCTGCGCCTTCTGAAGGAGCGTTTGTGGGGTCTCTTCCATGTTCGCCTTCCTATCTGGTCGCGCGCCTCAGGCGGGCTTCTGGAAATTCGGATGAACGAGCGCGCCGTC
>JASHVQ010000089.1 GCA_030044485.1 Methylovirgula sp.
CGTTGCCGTGGTAGACCGCGGCGACGCGATAGCCTGAAGCCGCCAAAGCTCTGCTGATCGCCGCGCCGATGCCGCGCGTGCCGCCACTCACCACCGCGACGCGAGCCATTTTCGTTTCCTACCCTTGCGTTTCCGCCAAATCCTTCATTTTTCTAATGCCTCGACCTGTCCGCGTCGGCAGTCAAAGCGCCTAGCGCTCGATTGTCAGCGCGATCCCCATGCCCCCGCCGATGCAGAGCGTCGCAATTCCTTTGTGCGCGCCGCGCCGCTGCATCTCGAAAAGCAAGGTCACCAGAATGCGCGCCCCCGAAGCGCCGATCGGGTGGCCGATGGCGATCGCTCCGCCGTTGACGTTTACGATGGCCGGATCCCAGCCCATGTCCTTGTTGACGGCAATCGCCTGTGCGGCGAAAGCTTCGTTGGCCTCGACAAGCTCGAGGTCCTTCACCTTCCAGCCGGCCTTGTCCAAAGCTTGGCGCGAGGCGGGGATGGGCCCGCTGCCCATGATGGCCGGATCGACACCTGCGGTCGCCCAGGAGGCGACGCGGCCGAGAGGATTGAGCCCCCGGGAGCGCGCGTCTTCCGCCGTCATCAGGACGAGGGCCGCTGCGCCGTCGTTGATTCCTGAGGCATTGCCGGCGGTCACCGTCCCGTCCTTGGAAAAAGCGGGTTTCAGCTTGCTGAGGCCTTCGAGCGTCGTGCCCGCACGGATATATTCGTCCGCGTCCACCACGATATCGCCCTTGCGCGTCGAGACGGTGACGGGGACGATTTCATCGGCGAACCTGCCGGATTTTTGCGCCGCTTCGGCCTTGTTTTGAGATCCAAGGGCGAATTTGTCTTGTTCGTCGCGGCTGATCTGCCATTTCGTCGCGACATTCTCCGCGGTTATGCCCATGTGATAGCCGTGAAAAGCGTCGATCAGGCCGTCGCGCAGCATGATGTCGGTGAATTTGACGTCGCCCATCTTGGTTCCGGTGCGCAAATGCGCGGCATGCGGCGCCTGCGACATGCTTTCCTGGCCGCCGGCGACGATGACTTTTGCGTCGCCACCGGCAATCTGCTGCAGACCGAGCGCCACGGCGCGCAGGCCCGAGCCGCAGACCTGATTGAGGCACCAGGCGGTTTTTTCCTGCGGGATGCCCGCCTTCATCGCCGCCTGGCGCGCCGGATTCTGGCCTTCGCCCGCCGTCAGGATCTGCCCGAGAATGACCTCGTCGACCTCGTCCTTGGCGACCTTGGCGCGTTCAAGCGCCGCGGTGAGGGCGACGGCGCCGAGATCATGGGCGGGCATATTGGCAAAGGCCCCGTTGAATGATCCGACGGCGGTACGCGCCGCCCCCACGATGACGATATCGCGCGACATGAGCCTCTCCTAAGCGCGTCCGGCTTCTTTTTGAAAGCTCGGCCGCGCCCTGACATTGACCTTGATCATTCTCAAAGCACTTCCGGCGGTGGCCGGTCAAGCATTCCAGGCCGTCAACCAACCCGAGAGAATTTCGGTTTTCGCAGAGCAATAAAACGCTTATGGTCTTGGTGGAGGTCACGCTCCCGCAAATTGGCTCGCCTGCCGAAAAAGGGGTTTTGATGGACCATGGCCAACGATAAACAGCCCATCACGATCAAGAAATACGCCAACCGGCGCCTCTACAACACCGGCACCAGCGCCTATGTGACACTCGAAGACCTCGCCGAGATGGTCAAGAAGGGCGAGGACTTCGTCGTCTATGACGCCAAGACCGGCGAGGAAATTACCCGTTCGGTGCTGACCCAGATCATTTTCGAGCAAGAGGGCAAGAACGGGCAGGCGCTCCTGCCCATTACCTTCCTGCGCCAGCTCATTCGCTTCTACGGCGACAGCATGCAGATGCTGGTGCCGAGCTACCTCGAATTCACGATCGACAAGCTTACAAACGACCAGCAGAAGTTCCGCGACCAGTTCGCCAGCGCCTTTGCCACCGGGCCGACGCGGCAAATGTTCGGCTCTCTCGAAGAGCAGGCGCGCAAGAACATGGCGATTTTCAGCCAGGCGCTTTCGATGTTCTCGCCTTTCGGCTCGGCGCTCAGCACGCCTTCGGCGGAGAAACCGCAGGAGAGCCAGAGCGAGGCGGGCGGAAAGTCCGACCTCGATGAAATGAAGCGTCAGCTTGATGAGCTTCAAAAGCGGCTCGAAGGCCTCACGCCGAAGGAATAGGGCGTCAAGCGACCGCGCAGGGCGGGAGCGGACAGGCGCTCGCGGCTTGCGGCTGTCCGAAATGGTGGCCTTGGAGATAGTCGACGCCCCATCCGCTCAGGATCGCGGCCGACTCGGCGTCCTCCACCCATTCCGCGACGATCGGTATCCCAAGATGCCGGGCGAGATCCACAAGCGTGCGCACGAAGAAACGATCATCCTCGGAGCGCGCCAAATTCTGGATGAACGCGCCGTCGATCTTTAGAAGATCGACGTGCAGGCCGCGCAGATTGCGAAATGACGTGTGACCGGATCCAAAATCGTCCATCGCCACTTTCACGCCGCAGGCTTGCATCGCTTCGATGGCGTGTTTGATCGCTTCCATATCGGCGATCGCGCAAGTCTCGGTGATCTCCACGATAAGCCGCTCGGCGACATCGGCCTGAACGGCGCAAGCGGCGCGCAGCCTGTCCGGCCAATTTAGGTCGAGGACGGTCGCGCCCGAAGCATTTATGGCGATGCGGCGCAGCGGATCCTTGGCGAGCTCGGCCACGACGAGTTCGAGCATGCGATGATCGATCAGTCGAACGAGGCCCGTCTTTTCCGCGACCGGGAAAATATTGGCGGGCAGGACGGGACCGCCGTCCTCGCCGGTCAAACGCGCCAGGGCCTCGTAGAATGCCGGCTTGCCGGTCTCGGCGCGGATGACCGGTTGCAGAGCGAGCGTCAGGCGCGAGGCATTGAGCGCACCGACGATCTCGTCGGAGATCTGCAGGATGCTCAGGCGCTTGTCGTCGCGCACCAGGCTCGGGGCATAGGCGACGAAACGTGCGCCGCCCGACCTGCGCGTCGCGGCGAGCGCCTCCTCGGCATGATAGAGCGCCGCTTGGGCGCTGCGCCCCTGTTGCGGCAGGGCTACACCGCCGATGCGTACCGCGGCGGCGACCTTTCCCGCCTTGGTGGTCAGCGGACTTGCTTCGACGGCCGCAAGGAAACGCGCCGCGGCAGTCTGCATCTGTTCGGCATTGCAGGCGTGGAGGAGAAGCGCGAATTTATTGCCGGTGCAGCGCGCGATCACGTCGTTCTCGCGCATCTGGCCGCGCAGCCGCTCCGCGACCGCGGCGGCCAGTTCGTCGCCGGCCTCATAGCCATAGGCTTCGTTGAGAACCGCCAGATTGTCGATTCCGGCAAGCAGGATCGTGTAAGAACCGCCCCTGCGAATGCGTTCGGGCAGCAGGCTTGAAACATGTTCGATAAAATGGGCGCGATTTAGCGCGCCGGTCAAAGGATCGTAGCGCGATTGCTTCGCGAGCTGGCGCTCGGCCTCGTAGCGGTCGGTGACGACCCTGACGAGGCCATGCGCGCGCGCCGGGCGGTCATTGGTGCCGGCGAACCAGCGGCCCGTGTCCCCGATCCAGACGATCTTTTTGCGCCCGGCGCGGTCCGTCATGCGGCTGACGAGGCCGTAGGTCACCTTATAGGGGACACCTCGGCCGAAATCGCGCTCTCCCGAGCCCATAACGGCATCGAAGCGTGAAGCCGGGCTTTCGGGCGCCAGATGTTCGGCGTAGGCGCGTCCCGAGGCGATCCGGGCGAACTCGGAGAAATCCGCAATGTCCGTCGTATTCGGCCCGAAAACCAGCCGATCAGAGACAATGTCCCAATCGTAAACCGCCTCGCCGATCGAGCTTAATATGACGCGCGGATCAGGCAGATTGGGCGGCGCTTCGACATTTCCGTCCTGCAATTGCGACATGAAATCGAGCCCCCGCCGCCGCGCGCGTTGAAATCATTTTCTGCGCCCATGCCTAGCAGCGTCGCGTTAAGAAGCTGTTTATCATGGCCTTTGGGGCGCGCTTCAGCTTGCAAGACTCAGCTTCTGTTCTTGCGTTCCCGCAGCGCGGTGAAGACCTCGGCGGGATCGGCGCCGGCAAGACCGAGGCTATTCTGGATCGCCGCTTCGCCAACGCGCAGGAAGGGATTGGTTGCGCGTTCGAGATCCATTTGCGTGGGCAGCGTCAGCCGGCCCGCGCCCCGCAAGGCGGCGACCGTTTCGGCACGACGTTGCAATGCGGCGTTGTCGGGATCGACGCTTAAGGCGAAACGCGCATTGCTCAGCGTATATTCATGACCGCAATAGACTTGCGTATCGTCGGGCAGGGCCGCGAGTTTCAAAAGCGAGCGATAAAGAATCGCCGGCGAGGCTTCGAAAGCGCGCCCGCAGCCCATTGCAAAAAGCGTATCGCCGGCGAACAGCAATTTGTCGGCCTCGAACCAATAAGCGACATGGCCGAGCGTGTGACCGGGGACCGCGATGACTTTTGCCATATGCGGCCCGAGGAAGACGCTGTCGCCCTCTTCGACTTCGCGGTCGAGAGCGCCGATCGTGGCCGCCTCGCGCCCCGGACCCGTCACCCGCGCTTGCGGAAACGCGGCCTTTAGGGCGGCGATGCCCTGCACATGATCGGCATGATGATGGGTGACGAAGATATCGGTGAGCGTCCAGCCTTCTTTGCCGAGCGCGGCAAGGATCGGCGCCGCTTCGGGCGCATCGATCGACGCGGTTGCCCCGGTTTCCGGCGCATGAACCAGGATGCCGTAATTGTCGGTCAGGCAAAGGAAGGCGCGGATTTCGAGGTTCATGACCGATCAAAGCTCGATGCGGCGAAGATCGCCAATCTGCCGCGTGCCCGGCAGAAGGCCGCGGATCCGCGCCTTGATGGCCGGCACTTTGGTCGTGCCGCCAATTTCGAATATGTTGTAACCGGCGCGGTGCTCGGCGCTGCCGAGGGACGCCGAGGCCGAGGCGACGCCGACCACC
>JASHVQ010000090.1 GCA_030044485.1 Methylovirgula sp.
GCCCGGAGCCGGGCGAGGATTTCCTCGATATGGAACGGCTTGGCGACATAATCGTCGGCGCCGACGTCGAATCCCTGGACTTTGTCGCTCCAGCGATCGCGCGCCGTGAGGATCAGCACCGGCATCATGCGCCCGGCGCGGCGCCATTCGCCGAGCACCGTAATGCCGTCCTTCTTGGGCAGGCCGAGATCGAGCACGACCGCGTCATAGGACTCGGTCTCGCCGAGAAATCCGCCCTCTTCCCCGTCATAGGCGCGATCGACCGCATAGCCCGCTTCGGTGAGCGCCGCGGAAATCTGCCGGTTGAGATCCCTGTCATCCTCGACGACGAGCAGACGCAAGCTTGGCGCTCCTGGGTTCTTCGCGAGATTTTACCGCCACTTTCACTTGGCGTTCTTTGTGCCGATCATCTGCCCGCTGGCGGCGTTGGTGAAGACATGGATCACCCGTCCGTCGCGGCGCAACAGGGTGATCTCATAGACGAACACTTCCTTCCAGCGGCAGAGCTTGGCGCCGATCGCCTCCGCCTGAAACCGGTTGGCGGCGCCTGCCATCAAGCGGAAAGGCTCGACCAGCTTGCGCGCCGCGATCCGTTCGCGGCTTTGCGCCGCCGAATAGCATTCGTGCTCGGGCAAAGGCGCGGCCGCCAGGGCTGGAGCGGCGGCGGCCAGACCGAAAGCCAAAGCAAGGCCGGCGTACCGCATCTGTCGAGCCTCGCGGCAAGGCAATGAACACGGCATGAACATCGCGCCGCACCAGGACCTATACTTGCGGGCTTTGCATTTGCAAGCGCCGGGAGGACGGCGGTCTATCGCGCCGATCCTCCTCCCTAAAGATTGAAAGCCGCCTAAGACGCCGGCCCGCAAGGCCCGACCCCTGAAGATTATGCGTCCGGCGTAACCATTGGGAAATGCTGGTTTGTTAGGGTGCCGTAGGACTTGGATCGACCTAACGGATTACGGCGCTTGAACTTTTCGTGCTTTTTCAGGCAAGGCAAAACGCCGCGCGCCGCCCGGCTCGGGCGGCGAAGATCGGCACGTGCCTTCCTGCGCGCCGGCGATGGCACATCGGCGGTTGAATTCGCGATCATCGCCCTGCCCTTCATCGCCATTCTTTTTGTCACACTGCAGACCTCCATCCTGCTCATGGCGCAGGAAGAGCTCGAAACCGCGGTCGAAAAAGCCGGCCGGCTCGTTCTCACGGGACGCGCGCCATCGACGCAAGCGCAGTTTGCGACCGACGTCTGCGGCTATCTCACCGCGCTCTTCAACTGCAACAATCTGATGATCAACATGCAGACGGCTGACGCATTCGCCGACGCCAGTCCCGCCGCGCCGACCCTGACCTTCAACGCCAGCGGGCAAGTGACCAACACCTGGTCCTATCAGCCGGGGAGCGCCGGTCAAATCGTCGTGTTGCAGGTCATGTATCAATGGCCGGTCTTCGCCCGCTTGCTCGGCTTCAATATGTCGAACCTGTCTAACGGCAATTATCTGCTGATCGCCACCTCGGTGTTCAAGAATGAGCCTTAATACGACACCGATACGCGCCGCGCGGCGGCTTCCGGGCCGCCTGCTGCGCAACGCCCGGGCGACGGCGGCGGTGGAATTCGCGCTGATGCTGCCGCTCATGCTCTTCGTCTTTGTCGGGGCGGCGCAGGTCGGCCAAGCGATCGAAATCAGCCGCAAGGTGACGGTGACCACCCGCATCGTCACCGATCTGGTCACGCAATATTCCAACCTGTCCTGCACGACGCTGAGTACGGTGCTTGCCGCCTCCGCGCAGGTGATCGCTCCCTATTCGGTCAACAATCTCACCATCACGGTCTCGGAAATTTCCACCGCGAGCAACAAGGCGACGATGGTTTGGACGGCGACGCAGAGCGATGCCGGAACGGCGACCTGCACCACGCCCAGCTCCAATTTCACTTTGCCGAGCCAGCTCCTGCAATCGAGCAGTTCGGCGATCTATTATATCTACGGGCAAGTGAGCTACGCGTTTACGCCGGTGCTCGGCTACAAGATCATCGGCACGACGAACATCAAGGACCAGATCTACATGAGCCCGAGGCTGACGACGTCGATCAGCTATACGGGCTCCTGACGGGCTCGCGTTGGCTCGAACGAGCCCGATCCGGCGGCCTCGCGGCTTTGCGGGCGCGGTCCTGGTCGCGACCCTTGGCGGTCAGTCGGTGAGATGCGCCGTATTGACGGCGTCGATGAACAGGGTGGCGAGCGCCGTCGAAATATCCTGGTCGGTCGTGACCTCCTGGTAGAGGCCGGGCGAGGCGCAGCTTTGCAGGGTCGTGCCGATATTGGGCTGGAACGGTTCGACGTTCGCCGTATAGAACGAATTGCTGGGCAGCGGCAGATAGTTCAGATAGAGCACCGCGATCCGGATCGGAAGCCCGTTGCTGCTCACTCTGTTTTTGATGGCCGTGCAATTGGCGGTGTTGAGCAACGAGATTTGCCGATTGCCACCGTTCATGTAGTCCTCGACGCCGTCGGTGACGAAGAACAGAACCTCCTGCGGACTGTCTCCCGACTTGCTCGTGCCGTTGCCGGGAGTCGGCATGATGCTGTTGATGCCGGTCAGTGAATCGTCGATATCGGTGTCGCCGTCGCTGTCGTTGCAGGTCGAGGTCAGCAAGCCGCTGTTGTTATAGACTTCGAGCATCGAGATGTTCGAGGCATCGTTGGAAGCGGTGGTCATGTTCGATGTCAGGCCGGCGATGGTGTTGAGCGGCGAACCGTAGGTGCAGCCGTTCCTTCCGGAGCTGGCATTGGTGTCGAACGTGTAGATCGCCATCTGATAGGTGGCGTTGTTGGAGGCCTCGGTCGTCGCCGCGGTGCTCGCCAGATTCTCGATCGCCGTCGTCAGATTGTCGATCCGCAAGGTGATGCCGAGGCTGCGGGCGAGCGCATAATTGTCCTCGCCGTTGGGGTTGCCGAGATCGTCGTAGGAAGGATCGGATTCATGGCAGGCGAAGGCGCAGCCGCCCTCGTTCGTGCCGTTCTTCGGCGACCCCGAGGTCGCGGTCATCATCGCGTCAATGCCGGAGGTTGTCGCCGGAATGGCCATCGAGGGGGAATCGTCGGCAAGCACGTAGAAATTGATGTTCGGCGCCGTCGAGGCGGTCGCCGTCGAGGTGCCGGCGATATTGATGTACTTTTGGCCGAGGATCCCGGCAAACGCCGTCGCCGATTGCGCCGTATAAGTTACGACCGCGGTTTGCGTCACGCTCTTGTTCGAGGTGGTTTGCGTCACGTTGACGGTCAGATTGACGTTGCTGACGCCGGTTATCGTCGAGGCTTGCGCGTTGAAGACGTTTTGCGCCGCCGTCTGCGCCTGCGAACTCGTTTCGGAAAGCATGGCGGGCACAACCGCGGCCAGAGCCGCCGCGTCGGCGGCCGCGTCGAGCTTCGTCTGCCGCCGCCCGGCCATCGTGTAGTCGACGCCCATGCCCGCCGCGAATGTGATCGGAAGGAGGGCGATGGCGAAGGTCATGGCGACATTGGCGCGCCGGTCCGCTGTAAACCGCGGCACGTGGCGCGCAATGTCGAGAACGACGCGGCTCTTCAGCCACATCACAAGGGCGCCAAGGCGCGCATGGAGGCGCCGGATCCGGTCCATAGCGGCAATTTTCCAGTTCACCTGCCGCTACGAGAGGCCGAAAATGTAAAAACTTTGCTAGAGCAATGTCATAGACCCGGGTTGCAAGAATCCAATATCCGGGCCGCCGCTTGCCGGCATGTTCTGGGTAAATCCGCAGAGAGTTCAACATATTGAGACGCGGCCGCGCGAAGGATTGCGGCGCGCGCGCCCTTGCATCTTGGCAAACCAAAGCTTGCAAAATGGCGGCGTTTTTCGAGGATCGGCCGCCGTATCTATTGAGGTTATTCGCGCTTGGCCTCGGCACGCTTGGGCTTGACGCGGCGCGGCACTTTTTGTGGCCAGCCGACGATATGGCTTTCATACTCGTCGGCTTCGACCTCGCGCTCCGAAGCGGCAACCCGGCCGCGCACCGAAATGCCGGCCTGATGCACGGTCTCGGTCGAGCCTGAGACGAGCGGGCGGATTTCTCGGCGAGACCGGAAAAGGTGGCCAGCGTCTTGTGAAGCAGAATCCGCGCGCCGCCCTGGGGCGCGAGCGTGCGCAAGGCCGCAAAAAGCGCCGCCTTGATCGCCGTCTCGGCGCCTTTTTGGACC
>JASHVQ010000091.1 GCA_030044485.1 Methylovirgula sp.
AAGGGAAACGCGAAACCAAGCTCGTCTTCCGCGGCAGGAAATCGATGAAAGCCTCGTCAACGACAAGCACTCCGCCGCGTGCATGGAGTTGCGCGGCAAGCGCTTCGAGATCCGCCGCCGCCACGCGGCGGCCGTCCGGATTGTTCGGATTGACGACCACCGCGGCGTCCGCCTGCGCCAAGTCGTCGAGGCCTTCACAGATGCGCACCAGCGCGCCGGCATTGGCCCAGGTCCGCGCCTGTTCGCTGTAGGTGAAGCCGAGGATCGCAACATTCCGCGCCGGAAGAAGCCGCGGCAGCCATTGGATCAGCGCCTGCGTGCCGGGCGCGGCGACGACGCAGGCCGCATCCGCGCCATAGAATTGCGCCGCCGCCGATTCTAGCGAGCTTAGATCTTCGTCTTCTGGAAGACGCGAGAAGATTTCGGGGGCAAGCGGCGCGAAAGGATAGGCATGCGGAGACGCCGCCGCCGAAAGATCCAGCCAAGGCTCGGGCGCCTGCGGAAAGAGGCGGCGCGCCTCGGCAAGATTGCCGCCATGCGGCTCGGCCGCTAACACCCGCACTTGGTCATGCATGCGCTCGCCTATAATCTTGGGCTCGCCGCGGCCGCTCTCGCGCTCGAAGCGCTCGGCGGCTATCCGGACGCGCTCTATGAAGCGATCGGCCATCCGGTCGGCTGGATGGGCCGGCTCATCGATTTTCTAGAGGCGCATCTCAACGGCGCCAAGGCAAGTCCGGCGCGGCGCCGGCTGGCGGGCGCGGCGGCGCTCGCCTTTCTGCTCGCGGCCGTCGGCCTCATCGCGCAAGGCTTTACCTCGATCGTCGCCCTGGGGCCGGAAAACTTGGCCTTTTTCCTGCTGGCGGTCGCCGCGACCCCGCTGCTCGCCCAGAAAAGTCTCACCCTTCACGTACGCGCCGTCGCGCAAGCGCTTGAAGGTGAAGGCTTGGCCGCCGCGCGGGCGGCTGTTGCCAAGATCGTCGGGCGCGACACGAGTTCGCTCGATGAAGCCGACGTCGCCCGCGCCGCCATCGAAAGCCTCGCCGAAAGTTTTTGCGACGGCGTGGTTGCGCCGGCCTTCTGGATTGCGATCTCCGGTCTTTTGGGCGGCGCGCTCTACAAGGCGGTCAACACCGCCGACAGCATGATCGGGCACCGCACCGCGCGCTACGGCGATTTCGGCTTCGCCTCCGCCAAGCTCGACGATCTCGCCAATTGGCCGGGAGCGCGGCTCGCGGCTCTCTGGCTGGGCCTCGCCGCCCTGCTCTTGCCTGGCGCTTCGGCCAAGGCCGCTTGGGCCTGCGTCCGGCGCGACGCGCGCACGCATGCCTCGCCCAATGCCGGCTGGCCGGAGGCGGCGATCGCCGGGGCGCTCGGCTTCAAGCTCGGCGGACCGCGCGCCTATGTCGAAAAGAAGGAAGGCGGCCTGCGCGCCGATCTTTGGATCGGCGAGGGCCGCGCCGATCTCGATGCACGCGACATTCGGCAAGCTCTGCGCCTCTACCGCCGCGCCTGTCTTGTGAATTGGACCGCGATCGCCGCGCTCGCGCTCATCGCGCGAGTTTGAGCAACAGGTCGAGATCGACATGCCTTTCGAGGTGCGCCGCGACGCTGTCGAGCGCGCGCTCGAGCGCCGCGTTGTAAGAGATGCCCGAAGCCACGCCGCCCAGGCCGTCCAAAAAGGCGCGCCTTTGCGCGTCTTCGGTGAAGAACCCGTGCACATAGCAGCCGGCGATCCTTCCATCGGCCGAGACCGCGCCATCCACGCGTCCGTCGGCGAAGCGCAACAGCGGCCTTTCGCAGTCCGGCCCCGAAGTCCGCCCGCAATGCATCTCGTAGCCGTCGAACGGCACGGCGTCGGCGATGGTCGTGCCGGCGGCGGGCGCCAGAATCTTCTCGCCCGCCATAAATGTCTCGATGTCGAGCAGGCCGAGACCCGGCACTTCGCCGGCCGGGCCTTCTATGCCGAGCGGGTCGGCAATCCGTTTGCCAAGCATCTGATAGCCGCCGCAGAGGCCGAAGACGCGCCCGCCGCGGGCTGCATGCCGGGCAAGGTCCCGGTCCCAGCCTTCGGCGCGCAGCGCCGCGAGCCCGGCAATCGTCGTCTTCGAGCCGATGAGCAAGACGAGATCGGCATCTTGCGGCAGCGGCTCGCCGCTTTTGACGGGCATGAGCGTAACCTGCGGCTCGAGGCGCAAGGGATCAAGGTCGTCGAAATTGGCGATACCCGGCAGGATCGGGACGGCGATCATAACCCGGCCAGGCTGCGCCGGCCGGCGGGCGGCGAGAAGTCGCGAAAGCGCCATCGAATCTTCGGCCGGCAAAATATCGGCGTCCGCGCAGAACGGAATGAGGCCGAGCGCAGGCCAGCCGGTGCGGGCCTCGATGCAGCGCATGCCTTCGTCGAAAAGCTTTGGATCGCCGCGGAACTTGTTGACCAGAAAGCCCTCGATCATCGCCGCATCCTCGGGCGCAACGACCACTTTCGTGCCGACGATCTGGGCGATGACGCCGCCGCGCTCGATGTCGCCGATGAGAATCACCGGCACGCCGGCGGCGCGCGCAAAACCCATGTTGGCGATGTCGCCGGCGCGCAGATTGATCTCTGCGGCGCTGCCCGCACCCTCGACCAGCACGAGATCCGCCTCGGCTCTAAGCCGCGCATAGCTTTCGAGCACGGCTTCGAGAAGCCTCGGTCTATAGGCCTGAAACTCGGCGCCGCCCGCCTGCCCGATCATGCGGCCGCAGACGACCATCTGCGCCGCATTCCCGGTCTGCGGCTTCAGCAGGACCGGGTTCATGTCGGTTGTCGGCGCAACGCCACAGGCCTGCGCCTGCAGCGCCTGAGCGCGGCCGATCTCGCCGCCGTCTTCGGTCACCGCCGCATTGTTGGACATGTTCTGCGGCTTGAAGGGACGCACGTTGAGGCCGCGCCGCGCCAAGGCCCGGCACAGCCCGGCGACGACGAAGGACTTGCCGACGTCCGAGCCCGTGCCCTGGAACATCAAGGCCTTGCAGCTCAAAATTCAATTCCCGCCTGCGCCCTTACCCCGGCGTCATAATGATGTTTGACGAGGCGCATTTCGGTGACCAGATCGGCGGCCTCGATCAGCTCGGGGCGCGCATTGCGACCGGTGACGACAATATTGAGATCGGCGCGGCGAGCGCGCAGCGCGGCGACAACGGCGTCGAGCGGCAGGTAGCCGTAGCGCAAAGCGATGTTCAATTCGTCGAGCAGCAGCAGCCGGATCTTCGGGTCCTCCATAAGCTCGCGCGCCCGCGCCCAGCCGGCCTGCGCGGCGCGAATGTCGCGCGCCCTATCCTGTGTCTCCCAGGTAAAGCCCTCGCCCATCACATGCCAGGCGACGAGATCGGAAAAGCGCGCCACCGCGGCGCGTTCGCCGGTCGCCCAGGTGCCTTTGATGAATTGCACGACGCCGCAACGCCAGCCATGGCCGAGGGCGCGCATGAGCAGCCCAAAACCCGCCGTCGATTTTCCCTTGCCGGAGCCGGTGTGGACGACGAGCAAGCCCTTTTCGATGCTGCGGCTTGCGACCGCGGCGTCCTGCAGGGCCTTGCGCTTCGCCATTTTGGCGCGGTAGCGGGCATCTTCGTCGAGCGTTTCGTTCATCGGGCGTCCCCGGTTCGCGCGGCGGCCGGCCGCGCTCAATAGTTGTGGCCGGTCAGATGATACCAAGCCGATTCGAGTCCGCCTTGCATTTTTCTGAAGCGCGAATTCGCCTCGTCCCAGTTGACGAGCGGACAGCCGACGCCGGCCGCCGGACAGACGGCTTGGCGGCCATAGTCCGCCACATAGGCGGCGAGAATTGTCAGCAGAACTCCGATGATAATGCCCAGAACTATGCGCATGGCTTCCTCCCAGCACCCGGCGAAAAAGGAATCTAGCGCGGCTATGCCGGGAAACGAACTCGGCGGCGGGGGCGATTTCAGGCAAAAAGCGCGAGTTTTTCGCCGATCGAGAGCTTGTCGAGCCTTGCCAGGGCGGCGCGGCGCATCTCCAGAGAAAGGCGCGAATGCCGAGGCTTTTGCACGGCTTCCGGCTGCGGGGCTGGCGGTTTTGGCTCCGGCAAGGCGTGCCGGCGGGCCTCGACGGCGGCAGGTGGCGCCTGAGCGGCGGCGCCGCTGAGGCGCAACAAGCCGAAAAGGGCGCGCGATTGCGTTTCCACGCCGCCGCAAAGCTTCTCGTCGAGGCTGCGGGCGCGCATTTCGCCGCCAATCTTCTCGAGGCTCTGGGCAATGTCTTTCAGCCGCTGCGCCAGCAGCCGGCTCGACGGATTCATGGGCGAAGCCTGCTGGTCGAGCATGATCCTCTCCAGCCTGGCAACGGCTTCGAGCATCTGGCGCATTTCTTCGGCCCGGCCGCGCCGCGCAAACTCCGCCAGAAACCAGCGCCCGCGCACGGTTTCCATGACCGCGGCTTCGATCGCCTGGTAATCGGCCTCGCTCATTCCTTCGGGCAGCGGGATGCGAGCCTCCATGCGCGCCCCCGAAAGCGCGAATCAACGCGGGACGGCGCCGAGCTCAGTCTGAGCCGGGCAGGCCCGAAATCAAGCGGCCGACGGCGCGGGGCGCGGCCGATCCCAGCCGAATTCCTCTTACGCTTGCGCCCCGCTCACCCCATATCGGGCTAATGCAATATCCCACCCCCACTTTCCTGCTTGACGAATTCGGCGAGAGCCAACCGGCCGGAGTTACGCCCGGCGATACGGCGCCGGACGCGGCCCTGCTCGATTCCTATTCGCGCACCGTGACGGACGTCGTCGAGCGCGTCTCCCCGAGCGTCGTGCGCCTCGACATAAGGCACGGCGGGGGGCGGCGCGGCGGCTCCGGTTCGGGCGTCATCGTCTCGCCCGACGGGCTGATCCTGACCAACAGCCATGTCGTGCAGGGCGCCAAAAGGGCCGAGGTCTCGACGCTCGACGGCCGCTCGCTTTCGGCGCGCGTGCTGGGCGACGACCCGGATACGGACCTCGCGCTGGTGCGCGTCGATGAAAACGCCACCCTGCCGGCGGCCAGCCTCGGAGACTCGAAGAAATTGAAGCCCGGCGAAATCGCCATCGCCATCGGCAATCCCTTGGGCTTCGAGGCGAGCGTCACCGCCGGCATCATCTCGGCGCTCGGGCGCTCGCTGCGGGCGACGTCGGGCCGCACCATCGATGACGTGATCCAGACGGACGCGGCCCTCAACCCCGGCAATTCGGGCGGCCCGCTCGTCTCCTCGCGCGCCGAGGTCATCGGCATCAACACGGCGATGATCGCCGGCGCGCAGGGCATTTGTTTCGCGGTCGCCACCAACACCGCGCTCTTTGTGCTGGGCGAGATCATCCGCCACGGCCGCGTGCGCCGCGCCCGGCTGGGGATCGGCGGCGGCACCGTCGTCCTGCCGCGCCGCATCGCGCTGCGCCTTGGCCTTGCGCAGGCGACCGGCGCGGTCGTCACCGGCGTCGATCAAGGCGGGCCGGCCGACGAGGCGGGATTGCTGACCGGCGACATCGTGCTCGCGGTCGACGGCATCCCGGTGAGCGGCGCCGACGATCTCGTGCGCCTGCTGGATGCCGACAAGATCGGCCGCACAATTCCGCTCGACGTGCTGCGCCGCTCGGAAAAGCGCCGCTTCTGGGTCGCGCTCAGGGAAAGGTGAGCCGGCTAATATTCGACCGGCTCGCCGGCCCGCTCCCAGGCCAGCATGCCGCCGCCGAAATGCGCGCGGATGTCGTCGCGGCCGGCCTCTTGCGCAAGCCTCAACGCCGTCACCGATCGATTGCCCGACCGGCACGAGAGCACGATCCTTTTGCCCGGCTCGGGCGCGGGCAAAGCATCGGTATCGAAGCTCTGCAAGGGATTGAGCTCGGAGCCGGGAATGTGGCCGGCCGCGTATTCATGCGGCTCGCGCACGTCGACGAGGACGATTGAGCCGTCCGCAAGCCCTTGTTTCAATTCCGGAAGCGTGACGTTTTCGACGACCGGCGCGTCGCCCATGCCAATTCCTTCCGCTCGCTAACGTTACTACGACAAGATAGGCCGGGCGCTTATCCTTCGACAAGGCCTTGGCTTGACGGCACAAAGCACGCCTGCGCATGAGGGGCAAGATCGCGCCGGAGGCCGGGCTTGCGCCGCAAATATCATATTCTCGATGTCTTTAGCGACCGGGCGCTGGCCGGCAATCCGCTCGCCGTGGTCAGCGATTGCGGCGGCCTCGATGCGCAAGCCATGCAAAAGATCGCCGCCGAATTCAATCTTTCCGAGACCGTTTTCCTCATTGAGCCGCGCGATCCGGTCAATACCGCGCGACTGCGCATTTTCACGCCGAAAGCCGAGCTTGGCTTTGCCGGTCATCCGACGATCGGCGCCGCCGTTCTGGTCGCCGAACTGCGCGCCAAGGATCTTTTGCGCACGCAGGATCTGCGGATCGTGCTTGAGGAAAACATCGGGGCGATCGCCTGCACGGTCAGTCATCGCCCCGGCAAAGGCCGGCAAGCGCATTTCACCCTGCCGAAACTGCCGGCGCGCGTCGGGGTCCCGCAAAATGCCGAGTGTCTGGCCGCGGCGCTCGGACTTTCGGCGGCGGATATAGGCTTCGACCGGCATCGGCCGACAATCTATTCGGCCGGTGTTTCCTTCACTTTCGTCCCGGTCGGCGGGCTCGCGGCATTGGCGGGCGCCCGGGTTCGCGCCGATCTTTTCGAGAGCGCGTTCACGCCCGCCGACGCCGCGCATGTCTTTCTCTACACGCGCGAGACGGCCGAGCCCGGCCACGACTTCCACGCCCGCATGTTCGCCCCGGGCATCGGCATCACGGAGGATCCGGCCACCGGGGCGGCCGCGGCGGCTTTTGCCGGCGTGCTCACGGCCTTTGAAAAAATGGCCGACGGCAATCACGCGCTCAGCATAGAGCAAGGCTACGAAATGGGCCGCCCGAGCCTCATCATCCTCGGCCTCGACCTGGAGCGTGGCGTGCTGGTCGAAGCGTCGATCGGCGGCGCGGCGGTGATCGTCGCGGAAGGAACCCTCGATCTATGATTTTCGATCCGCCGCGCGTGGAAAAGATCGCCACGATCGAACTGCGCCTCGAGGACCGGGCATGGAGCTTCGCAACCGAACGGGCGAAAGACATCGACGCGCATTGGGCGGAACTCTCGCGCGCCAATCCGCGTCACTACAATGGGCGTGTGCTCTTGACGCGCGATCTCGCGGTGGAAGCAAAAGGACACGTCCGCAAACTCGCGGGGACCTGCTTCGTCGCCGAATACAAGGCGTTTCTCGCCTGGCGCGACTTTGATTTTCCGGACGGTTCGGTCAACAACCTGTTCGCCATGGCGGCGCTACGCTCCGCCGACGAGGCCTTTCTGCTCGGCGAAATGGCCGCTTCGACCGCCAATGCGGGCAAGATCTATTTCCCGGCTGGGACGCCCGAACCCCGTGACGTCCTCGGCGGCTTCGTCGACCTCGATGCAAGCGTTTTGCGCGAGCTCGAAGAGGAAACCGGCATTGGCGCCGACGAGATCGCGGTCGATGCAGGCTGGAGCGTCGTTTTCCAGGGCGCCCGCGTCGCCTGCATGCGAAGCATCCGCTCGCTGCTTTCCGCCGGCGAACTCGTGAGGCGCGTCGCCGCCTTCATCGCCGCCGAACAACACCCCGAGCTCGCCGGCTTGAAAGCCGTGTTCGGTCCGCAGGATCTCGACAAAGAGCGCATGCCGGACTTCATCGAGACTTACATCCGGCACGCTTTGCGAAAGGCCGGGACGAAACGCTAAACGTGGTAGCCGTGTTTGTCTTCCGAAGCATGGACGAGCGCCATCGCCTGGCCGTTTTGACCCGCCGAACACGCCGCCGCCGCGTCGGTCAATTCGTGCTCGATCTGCGCGAACACCGAATCGCCGACATTGCCGGTGCGGTGATCGGAATCGAGTATGGTCTGGTAGCGGGTGATGAGATCGGTGCACGGTTCGTTGGGCGGCAGAGACGCGACATCGATCGGCGGCGCGGCCTGCTGGGGCGGCGGAGGCGGCGCCGAGGCAACGGGCGCATCCTGATTGCAGCCGCACAGGGCAAGAGCCGAGGCAGCCAGCCAGAATCCGCGGCGACGCATGCGATCCTCCCTGATGAAGCCTCGCGTCGAATTGAGACGATTCGTCGCCTCGCGGTCAAGCGAAACGCGCCGCATTTCTCGCCGACCCTCTCTTGCGCGAGATCATCGAGTTCCGGCACGATGACCATAGGGCGATGCGAATTGTTCTTTATGCGGCACGTTGCTAGGATTTGCGGTCGCTTCTCCAGGCTTGGTTGAAGACCTTGGTCTGCATCGCCCAATTGCGCGCCGCCAGAGGATTGCTCGGCTGGTCGAAGTCCAAGCTCGCCGAAGCCGCGGGCCTGCCCTTGCGCAGCGTGAAGCAATACGAGGCCGAGGACGATGTGCGACACGTGCCGCAAATGGCCGTCGAGGCCATGCGCAAAGCGCTTGAAGCGGCGGGCGTCGAATTCTTGAACGGCGGGCAGCCGGGCGTGCGGCTGAGGGGCGTAATCGGAACCGTGCCCATCGACGCGCTCAATGCCAGCAACGACGAGTGAGGCTCGGCTATTCCGCGGCGGCCTTGGCGAAATTGGCCAGCACGACGGCCAGCGCCTCGACCTCGGGCTTGAGCCGATCGCCGAGCCGATGCCGCGCCGCCAGCCAATGCACGTCGTTGTAGGTAAGCCATGTCTTGCCCGCCGCGTCTTGCCAGGCGAGTATTTTCAAGGGCAGGTCGAGGCCGATCGTCTGATTGGCTTGCATGAGCGGCGTGCCGGCTTTCGGATTGCCGAAGATCAGCACTTCCGTCGGCCGCAAAGGCATGTCGACGGAAGCCGCGCCCGCGGCGTGATCGATACGCGCGAAGACCGCCACG
>JASHVQ010000003.1 GCA_030044485.1 Methylovirgula sp.
CGGCGATCGCCACTATGCACAAGCATCGTAGCCTCGAAGATACCGTCGAGCGCGCCCGCCATTACGGCGCCATGGCGCGCGACGCGCTCGAACTCTTCCCGGCCTCGTCCTGGAAAGCGGCGCTGATCGAAGCCGTCGACTTCTGCATTGCGCGCGTGCATTGAGCGTCTTCCGAGACTTCTATGTTGGCCCCGAGATTAGCGATCGCGGCGATCCTGAGCGTCGTCTTGCAGTTCGGGCTCGCCATTGCCGGTTTTGGCGGGCCGGCCGCGTTCTTCTCGCATCCCGCTCTTGTCGCTCTCGCCATCGTCACGCTTTTGCTGACGGTGGTGGCGTTCTTCAGCGGCGGCAATCTGAGTTCCGGCGAGCGCGAGGACCGTTCGAACCGTTGGGTCTTTGCCGCCTTCGCAATCATCGCGCTCTTGGGCGCCTATGTGCCGGCCTATACCGACCGCGAAGGCATCTTGACGATCGACGGCGAGACCATTCGCTGGGTCGGCGTGCTGATCGTTCTTTTAGCCGGCATAATGCGACTTTGGCCGGTGTTCGTGCTGGGCCGCAGGTTCAGCGGCCTCGTCGCCATTCAGCCGGGACACCGCCTCGTGACGAACGGCATCTATCGGACCATTCGCAATCCAAGCTACCTTGGGCTGCTCGTCATGGGCTTCGGCTGGGCGCTCGCCTTTCGCTCGGGCGTCGGCCTCGGGCTCGCGGCGCTCAATCTGCCGGTGCTGATGGCGCGCATCAACGCCGAGGAGAAATTGCTGCTCCGGCAATTCGGGGCTGAATATAGCGCCTACTGCAGCCGCACCTGGCGGCTCGTGCCCTGGCTTTATTGAGGCCGCACCCCTCAATTCAGAAGCGCCATCTTCACCCACCAATCGGCATGCGCCGCGAGGATCGCCTTCTTGGCGCGGGCCGCAGCACGGCATGTCTCGAAGATGGCAAAACACGTCGCCCCCGAGCCCGACATCCGCGCCAGCCGGCAACCGGGCGCCGCGGCAAGAACGGCGAGCGCGTCGCCGACGACCGGCGCGAGCACGCAGGCGGCGTCTTCGAGATCGTTGCGGGTTTTGCGCAGGACGCCGATCAGCGCCTCAAAACCAAGGCCTGACGAAATCGGCGGATGCGGCGCGAGCGTGCTTTTGCCGCCGCGCAGTTCAAGCTGCGCGAAGACCGAACGCGTTTCGAGCCGCACGCGCGGATTGACGAGAAGCGCCGGCAGCGGCGGCAGATGCAGAACTGGCCCCAGGCGCTCGCCGAGGCCGCGCATGATCCGGGCGCGTGCCGCGACGCAGACGGGCACGTCGGCGCCGGTCGCCCGCGCCGCCTCGAGCAGACGCGGATCGTCGGGGGCGAGCCCATTGGCGCGCGCCAGCAGCCGCAACGCCGCCGCCGCATCTGCGGAGCCGCCCCCGATGCCGGCCGCCACCGGCAGGTTTTTAGTGAGACGCAGCGCGCCAAACCTCAGGCCCTCGACCCGCGCCGCAAGATTATGCGCGGCCTTGGCGACGAGGTTCTTTCGCAATTCGCCGGCGGCTTGCGCGGTCGGCCCCGCGACGCGCAATTCGAAGCCGCCGCCCGGGTCGAGCGCGAGAACGTCGCCGCTGCGCGAGAAGACGACGAGGCTTTCGAGCTCGTGATAGCCGTCGGCCCGCCGCCCGACGACCTGCAGGCTCAAATTGATCTTGGCGGGGGCGCGTTCGATGAGCGACACGGGCGGCGACCGGGAGGATGGGGCAGCCGCGCGAGCGCGGCGCGCCCTCCATAGCATGTTCCGGTCGGAGGAGAACGGCGCTCAACCGCCGTTCTGCGCTTTGTGTTCCACGTCGGCGGCGGCGGGCTTTTCTTCCGTGCCGGGCTTCGTCTCGGTCGCGGCGGCAGGCTTTGCGTCGTCGCTGAGACCATGCGCGATCTTGTCGAGAATGCGCGGCAGGTCCTCCGGCTCCGGGCCGAGATCGCGGGCGTGGTTCCACTGGAAATGCGCTTCGAGCTTACGGCCGACGCGCCAATAGGCGTCGCCCAAGTGCTCGTTGATCACTGGATCGGCGGGCTTGAGATCGATGGCCCGCTCCAGTTCCTTCACGGCCTCGTCGTAGTGGCCGAGCTTGTAGTCCGCCCAGCCGAGACTGTCGACGATATAGCCGTCGGTCGGCCTGAGTTCGACCGCACGCTGCAACATTGGAAAGGCCTGATCGAGATTGAGACCTTTGTCGACCCAGCTGTAGCCGAGATAGTTCAGCACCAGCGGCTGGTCAGGAAAAAGATCGAGCGCATGTTTGAAGTCGGCTTCGGCCGGCGGCCAGTTCTTCTCCCGCTCGTAGGCGATGCCGCGGAAATAATAGAGCGACCAATTGGCTTTCTCGGGCTTGCTCGAATGTTCCAGGGCGCGCGTGTATGTCGCCACCGCTTCCGCATAATGCTCGTGAGCGCGTTGCAGATTGCCGAGCGCCGAAAGCGCCTCGTCGTCGTTGGGATGCTCGTCGACGAGCTTCTGCAGATATTTCGTCGCATCGTCGCTGCGGCCGAGATTTTCGAGCACCTGCCCGACCTCGATCTGCGCGGTGAGATTCAGCGGATCGGAGTCCGGCACCATCTGATAGACGTCGATCGCCTGGTCATATTGCTTTATGCGCTCGTAAAGATCGCCGAGCGTCAGCACGGCCAAGCTGTTCTGCGGATCGAGATAGAGCGAGAGGCGCAGATAGAGGAGGCCTGCGAGATCGTCGCCTTGGCGGCCGCCGGCCGCGCCCAAGCCATAAAGCACTTCGGCCGCGCCCTGCTGCACGTTGCCGACGAGCGGCGGAAGAATCTTGCCGTCCCTGAGATCGGCGAGCGCGGCACGCACGATCGGATGATCCGGCAGGATGTCGTCGAAAGCCTCATAGGCACGGATCGCTTCGTCGCGGTCGCCGTGCCGGCTCTTGAAGCGGGCATAGGCATCGACCAAGCGCAAGGTGTTCTTATCGAGCGCATATGCGGCGTCGAACCACGTCGTAGCGTCGGAGACGTTTCCGCTCAACTCGGCGATGAGCGCCTTGTGATAATCGCGGAAGACTTCGAAATTTTCATCCTGCAGGACATCCACGCTCTCAAGGGCGCGTTTGAACTCGCGGCTGCCCGCATAGGCCCAAGCCGTGAGCAGGGTGGAGGTGAGATCGGGCTGGTCTTCGGCGCCTCTTGCGAAATGTCCGCGCGCCGCGGCGAATTCCCTGTCCTTGATCGCCCGCACCCCGAGCGCAAGATGCGCCAAGCCGTTGTCGGGATCGTACACGGCGAGCCGCTCGGCAAGACCGAAGGCGGCGGGCATATCGCCGTTCGACAGCGTGGCGACGAAGGCGCGTTCGAGCAGATCCTTGTTGCGCGGATCGAAGCGCAAGGCCTCGCGGAAGAAGGTCGCGGCCGCCAGCGTATCGCGCTCGGAGCCGGCAACGACGGCCGCGAGATAATTGCCCTCGGGGCTGTCGCCGACCTCAAAGGGCGCCGTCACGACCAAGCTTTCGTGGGCTTTCGCGGCGGCCGGCAACAGCGCGGCCGTTGCCGCCAAGCCTAGCCATGCGAGAAAAATGATCGCGGGCGATGCGAGACGATGCGAGAGCAAGCTAATCCTCCAGGACGAAACGGGGTTTCGGGGCGCATGACCGCAAACGGCGGGCCGGAAAATCCGCCCAACGAACGATGCGATCTGGGCCTGCGAGGCGCACAAAGATCGCCTGACTGAGCGTTGAGCTATACGCCGAAACATCAATTTGTGAAATGCCCCCGAGCCGATCGAGCGGCCTTAACCTGACGCAATTATGACGGCGAACATGGCCGTTTTGCGTTGCAGCGGCAAATC
>JASHVQ010000092.1 GCA_030044485.1 Methylovirgula sp.
GTAATTCTGAAGCTGCGCGCCGCGGGGTAACGGGCAAATTCGGCGCGCGCCTCGAGACCGGGCGCCGTTGCCTCGTTGAAGACCATCACGATCCGCAGCTCCGGATAGCGCGAGGCGAGCCGGCCCGCCGTTTCGATGGCGCGCGGCGAGCTGTCGGCGAGATAGAGGAGAACGGGATCGATCTCCAGCTTCCGCGCCTCGGCGAGGAATTCCGTGTGGTCGAGAAGAGCAAAGAATCCGTCGAATGAGCGGTGCCAAAGATCGACAATCTTTGCGACGCCGTCGGCAACGAGCAAAGGATCGAGCAACGCCATCTGGCCTTGAATCGTGTTAAGGTCGGAAACGACGACCTCTTGCTGAAAGCGCGCCGCAAAGCCCGGTTCGTGCGTGTCGGTATCGAAGCCGACGAAGGTCCGCCCGCTCAAGAGAAAATAGTCGCCGAGCAGGCGCGCCGTCATCGTCTTGCCGACGCGGCCGGCGGGCGAGCAGACGATGAAGACGTGCGTTTGGCTCTTCATCTCGGAGAAATCCGGCCCACGCCGGACTTGCGCCGGACCGGCTTGGCGCCGAACCGCTTTGCGCTAGCGCGGCTCAGGCCCGGCCATTGACGAGATCGAGCAACCGGATTCGGTCGAACTCTTCGGCGTTCTTGTTCAGCCATGTCCGCACGTAGCCCCGCAGCGTGAAGGAGTGCTGGGCCGGCCCTCCGCCGGCTTTTTTATTTGCGACGAAAGTCGACCATGGCGCACCTGCAAGGTCGACCTGCTCGTAGGCCATGGCGTTGAGCTTCGGAATCGTGACGTCGCCGGCATGTTTCACCTTGCCGAAATAGGTCTGCAAGGTCGCCGGATCCCAATCGAAGAATGTCGCATCGTTGATGTAGTTCTTGACCAGATAATAGCGCGCATCGGCGACGAAGGGTGCGGTCTCGGCTATCTCGCTGAGCGAGGCGAGCGAGGGCCCGAGAATATGGAACAACACGAAGTTGAACTCGCCCGCCTTTGCGGCGTCGAGAAAGCCCACATCGCGCAAAGCCTCGAGGCTCGTGGTCAAGGCCCCGGCGCGGGTGTCGACAACCGTCACCTTCACGTCCGACGTGTTGAGCGTGTCGAGGATGCGCATCTGGTCCGGCGTCTGAGTTATGTCCACGACCCTGGCGATGTCCGGGTGGAAACGCGCCAATGTGCCGCGCGGGTGCTCGGTGTCGAAGGCGCGTGCGAAGACTTTGTTGGCGGCGAAATAATCGAGAAGAGCGCGCGCGACGGTCGTTTTGCCGACACCCCCTTTGTCGGCGCCGACCATGATCAAAGTTGGCTTCATCTGGTTGTGTCCCATCCTAGGCGCGGAGGCAGAAACTGAAGCTCGCGCCGCAGATTTCTCAACCGGGGCCCCTCTTCTTGCTGGTTTATGATTGCGAGCCATGACGTTTATATAGCACCCCATGCGCGAGGCGGAACATAGTGAAAGGCCGGATTCCGCGGCGCTATCGCGGCTGTGGCTCGGCCGAAGGGGGCGGGGCGCGCAACGTCCGCGCGAAGGCGCGGCGCAATTCACGCGCGCAACTGGGCATCCCCCTCGACGAATTCTGCAATCCGCACGGCACTTACTTGTCTTTGGAGGCGACCAGGGACGCACCGTTTGGGGCACGCGCCACGAGCGCGTCGATGCGGTCGCGCTCGCGCTTGAAGTCGGCAAGCATCTTGCCGTCGAATTCGCGGGTGCGCGCCAACTTGACGCGCATCGGGTCGACGAAATGACCGTTCACCAACACTTCGTAGTGAAGATGCGGCCCGGTTGCCAGCCCCGTCTCACCCAAATAGCCGATGACCTGGCCCTGCTTTACGTGCACGCCTTCCTTGATGCCGCGCGCGAAGCCCGAGAGGTGATTGTAGGTCGTCATATAGCCGTTGGCGTGCTGAATCTCGATGCGCCGTCCATAACCGGAATCCCATCCGACCTCGGCAATCGTGCCGTTGCCGGCGGCGAAGATCGGCGTCCCGATCGGCGCCGCCCAATCGACGCCGGTGTGCGGGCGGGTGTAGCCGAGAATGGGATGGAAGCGGATGCCGAAGGGCGATGTCATCCGGGCGCCGATGATCGGCACGCGGATCAAGAATTTTCGCGACGACCGGCCGTTCTCGTCGTAGAAATCGACGAGCCCGTCGTCCGGCGTCTGATACCTGTAATAGCGATAGGTTTGGTTGTCGGCGATGATCGCCGCATAAAGAAGCTCGTTGCGCTGTTCACCGTCTTCGCCGTTGTCGTAGAGGATCTCGAAGGAGTCGCCGTTCGAAACCGGGCTCTGGAAATCCACGTCGTTGGCGAAGATTCGTACGAGCTCGTCGATCATCGGGCGCGGGATCTGCTGCTTCAGCGCCGTCTCGTAGAACGACTGATAAAGCTGCATGCCGCTGTCGCTGTTATCGTCGCTGTCGTCGCTGGCGTTCTTCGCCGCGCTCTCATCGGAATCCTCGACGCGCGCGTAGTCGCCGCGATCGGTGATCGCTATCGTCGTTTCCAGCGTCTCGTCGTTGTAGACGCACAGGCGCGCCAGCGACATGTTAACGCCGGAGCCGTCGAGATCGGCCATGAGCAGCTCGAGTCGCCGGCCTTCCGGAACCACCGGCTGTCCACGCTGCGGGGCAAAAGCGGCGACAATGCTGGCGATGCTTTTCTCATCGATGCCCGCGCCTTGCAGCGCGCTCTCCAGCGTGTCGCCGTGGCGAAGAACGATGAGCCGTTCCTGCATTTGCGTCGGCTGCACGGCCGGGCTGCGCGGCACGACGGTGACGTTCTCCGGCACCATGCGGACTTCGATCTGCGAGAAAGGCGTCGTGGTGATGAGATCGTCGCTGCTCGCATAGGCGAGCGCGCCCAGCGGGTTGGCGCGGCTGGTGCGCATCAGCAGCAGTTGCGGCGGAATGGTGAAAGGCTCGCTTCCCGCCGCGAGCGTGCTTCTTTCCTGCTCGGCAACTTGCGCTTGGACCTCCTCGGGCGAAAGGATCGCGGTCGCGGAAAGCGCCTCGAGCGGCATGTCGCGGACCGACCATGAGACGTCGCCATCGTCGTCGTCGGGTTCGGGCTGGGTGTCGACGGGATTGCGCGCGTCGGCGAGAAGCTGGAGCGGATTGAAGGGGGGAACGTCGTCGGCAAAACCGGCGCTCGTGGTAAGCAAATTCGTTTCGATATGCGTGAAGGAATGATCTTTGACGACTTCCTTGTCGCCGATCTTGATCGTCGTCGGCGCTTTGAAGGTCTGTTTGTCGGCGACGATATCGACCTCTTTGACCAAGCGGTCGCCCTTTTCCGGATTGACGCCGGAGTCCGCGTCCTTATGGGCGGGCAGCGCCGGCAAGGGCTCTTCGGCGAAATTCGATTGTCGGTCGAGTGCCGCATAGGTCGCGGCGCTGAAGAGTGCCGCACCGGCAAGTCCGGTGAGGACGGTGCCGAAGAGCCAGCGCAGCGAGACGCGCCGCCCCTCCAGCGGCCGCGGCCGGCCGGCCGCCGTCTCGATGGCCGGCTCAAGGCCTAGTTCGGCAAGAACGGCCGAAAATTCCGAGCGTGCATGAGCGCTAAGCGTCTGCATACGCCAGACAGGTTCCCCCTCGTGGCAGGAAGGCTTGAGCCCGTTCGGCCTTCCCTCACGCCATATCTTGCTGCGCGGCGCGTTCAGATAAGCCAATCATCGGCTTGCCATCCAAGCGCCGATGTGCATGTGGGCAAAGGGAGCCTTGAGAACATGGCCCAAATGGGGCGAATCGCAGCCGGAAACCAAGGTTGACAGAGACCGGGGCGCTCGGCTAACTCACGGCATAGCGCGCGGTTTGGCCGCGCTTTTTCGTTGCATTTTGGCGCTTTGGCGCGGCTCGGACACGAAATGTTCGCGGTCATCAAGACGGGCGGCAAGCAATATAGCGTCGCCGCCGAAGACATTATCACCGTCATGACGCTGCCGGGTTCCCCCGGCGACGCCGTGAGCTTCGACAATGTGCTCATGGTCGTCGACGGCGAGTTGGCGCGCTTCGGGGCGCCCTTTCTCGAAGGTGCGAGCGTCACAGGCACGATCGTCGATCACAAACGCGCCGCCAAGGTCTATGCTTTCAAGAAAAGGCGTCGGCAGAATTCGAAGCGCAAGCGCGGGCACAGGCAGGATCTGACGATCGTGAAAATCACCGGAGTTTTATCCGGCGAGAACAAAAAAGCCGGCGCGAAGGCCTAAGATTCGCCGTCGCGCGGCGATATTCGGAACGGAAACGATGGCGCATAAAAAGGCAGGCGGTTCATCCCGCAACGGGCGCGACTCGGAAGGGCGGCGCCTCGGTGTCAAGAAGTTCGGCGGCGAATTCGTGCTCGGCGGCAATATTCTCGTGCGCCAACGCGGCACGAAGTGGCATGCCGGAGCCAATGTCGGCGTCGGCAAGGACCATACGCTTTTCGCGCTCGTCGACGGCAAGGTCGAGTTCAAATCCAACCCGAGCTGTCGTGCCACCGTATCCGTCATTCCGGCGCAACGCGCCGAAGCCGCAAAATAACGGTGGAGTGGAAACTCCACCGGCTCCCATGAACCCGGTGGACGCAGGCGAAAGCCAGTCCCGAAACCCGGCAGGGTTTTTGAAAGGGGAAGATGGGAGGCCATCTTCCCCTTTTGCTTGGGCCCCGAGGGCCCAGGCCGGAGACTGAAATGTTCCCGGATCTGACCCGCGACGACATTTTCCGCCTCGAAACCAAGCGGCTTTGGCTGCGCTGGCCGCGCGCCTCCGACGCCGCCGCCATCACCGCCTTTGCTGCGCTGCCGCAAGTGGCGCAGATGACGGCTTCCGTCCCGCATCCCTATCCCGCAAAGGAAGCCGACCGTTTCATCTTCAAGGCGCGCGCCGAGAACGCCGAAGGCAAGGCCCTGCACCTCGCCATTGCGCGGAAATCGGGGTCGCAGCCGGTCTTCGGCATCGTCTCGGCCAAAGCCAACGGCGTGCAGGAGGTCGAGATCGGCTATGCGCTCGCCCCGGAAATGTGGGGGAAGGGATTTGCCACCGAGGCGGTGAAGATGGTCGTCGACACGATCTTCGCGCTCACGCCGGCGCTGCGCATTCTCGCCAATTCGCGCGTCAACAACCCGGCGTCGCGCCGGGTTCTCGAGAAATCGGGCTTTGCCTACCTCGACAGCGGTCTCGACATGCTGCCGGCGCGCGGCGGCCTGCATCCCTGCGACCGATTCCGGCTCGAACGCGCCGATTGGCGCCACGACGGCAAGCGTCTGCCGCCCATGGCGCATCAGCGCCGCAGCGCAGCAGATGCGGCGATCGGCGCGCCGATTGCCGATCCAGCCGGCGAATTGCATGATTGTTGACCAGGGTCGCGCTTAGGCCGAAAAGGCGCGCGCGGGTCGACCCGGCGATTTGAGCCAATTGCAATGAAATTCCTCGACGAGGCCAGGGTTTACGTCAAATCCGGCGCGGGCGGCGCGGGATGCGTTTCCTTCCGCCGCGAAAAATTCATCGAATTCGGCGGGCCGGACGGCGGCGACGGCGGGCGCGGCGGGGATGTCGTGGCGCTTTGCGTCGAGGGGCTCAACACGCTCATCGACTACCGCTACCAGCAGCATTTTACGGCCAAGACCGGCGGTCATGGCATGGGCAAGACGCGCGCCGGCGCGAAAGGCGCCGATTCCGTGCTTAAGCTGCCTGTCGGGACGCAAATCTTCGAGGACGGCCATCTCCTCGCCGACCTGACCGAGGCCGGGCAAAGCGTGCGCCTGGCGCGCGGCGGCAACGGCGGCTTCGGCAACGCGCATTTCAAGAGCTCGACGAACCGCGCCCCGCGCCGCGCCAATCCCGGCGAGCCGGGCGAAGAGCGCACGGTCACGCTGCGCCTGAAGCTCATCGCCGATGCCGGGCTCGTCGGCCTGCCCAATGCCGGCAAGTCGACGTTCCTTTCGGCCGTCTCCGCGGCGCGCCCGAAGATTGCCGATTATCCCTTTACGACGCTCGACCCGCAGCTCGGCGTCGTCGGCATCGACGGGGCCGAATTCGTGCTCGCCGATATTCCCGGCCTCATTGAAGGCGCGCACCAGGGCTTGGGCCTCGGCGACCGCTTCCTCGGCCATATCGAACGCTGCCGCGTTCTGCTGCATCTCGTCGACGCGGGCCGCGAAAATGCCGGCGAAGCCTATAAGACCGTGCGGGCCGAACTCGAGGCCTATGGCGAGGGATTGGCCGAGAAACCCGAGATCGTCGCGCTCTCCAAGATCGACGCGGTCGATGCCGAGACCTTGAAGGCGCAGATCGCGCGGCTCGAACGCGCCGCAAAGCGCAAGCCGCTCACCGTCTCCGCCGTGACGCGCGAAAATCTCGACACCGTGCTGCGCGCTCTACTCGCCGAGATCGAGGTTGCGACGCAGAAGATCCGCGAGCCGGAGTGGCAGAAGTGAGCGCCGGCACGAAAGACAAGCCGAAAGACAAAACGCAGGCGCAGCGCGCCGCCCTGCCCCGCCTCGCTCAGTTCCGCCGCATCATGATCAAGGTCGGCTCCTCGCTGCTCGTCGATCCCGCCCAAGGCGCGGTGAAACGCGACTGGCTAGCGACGCTCGCCGACGACATCGCGGGCCTGCACAAATCCGGCGCCGACGTGCTGGTCGTCTCTTCCGGAGCGATCGCGCTCGGGCGCAGCGTGCTCGGCCTCGCGCCGGGCCCTTTGAAGCTTGAAGACAGCCAGGCGGCGGCCGCCGTCGGGCAGATCGCGCTGGCGCGCACCTGGTCGGAGGCGCTCGGCGGGCGCGGGCTCACCGCCGGCCAGATCCTCGTCACCTTCGCCGACACCGAAGAGCGGCGCCGCTATTTGAACGCGCGCGCCACGATCGAACGGCTGATTGCGATGCGCGCCGTGCCCGTCGTCAACGAGAACGACACGGTGGCAACCGCCGAGATCCGCTATGGCGACAACGATAGGCTCGCAGCGCGCGTCGCCACCATGGCTTCGGCCGATCTCTTGATCCTGCTCTCCGACGTCGCCGGCCTCTATAGCGCCCCACCGGCGGAAGATCCCCATGCCGAACTCATCCCCGTGGTTGCGAAAATCACGCCGGAGATCGAGGCGATGGCGGGCGGCGCGGCCTCGGGCTTGTCGCGCGGCGGCATGCGCACGAAGATCGAGGCGGCGAAAATCGCCACGACCGGCGGCACGCATATGGCGATCGCCGACGGGCGCGTGCCGCATCCGGTCTCGCGCCTCAAGGAGGGCGCCGCCTGCACCTGGTTCCTGACGGGATCGAACCCGGTCACGGCGCGCAAGAAATGGATCGCCGGCTCGCTCGAAGCGCGCGGCGCGCTGACGATCGATCAAGGCGCGCTCAGCGCCATCCAATCCGGCAAGAGCCTGCTGCCGGCGGGGGTGAAGAAGATCGAAGGGAATTTTTCGCGCGGCGACTGCGTGCTGATCCGCGACGCGGCGGGCGCCGAGGTCGGGCGCGGCCTGGCGAACTACGATGCCGACGACGCGCAGAAGATTGCGGGGCGGAATTCGCGCGATATCGAGACGCTGCTCGGGATGCCCGGGCGCGCCGAGATCATCCATCGCGACGATATGGTGCTGAAGGGGGATTAGAGGGGACTTCTACGCTGCTTGCGCGAGCGCATGTTGTTCGCTTTCGGTGAGCTCCATACCAATCTTCGCCTTGATATGCCGGGCGCTATTCCAACACGGCCGGCATGTTCGCCGCCAAGAACCGCTTCAGCAATATCGCCCGGGCGCGATGCGCGTAGGGCGTCGGGTGGCCGTCGCCGGGAATGGTCCATTGGGGATCGAGCGAGGCATCGACCAAGCTCATGCCTTGCGCCCGCAGCCTGGCGGCGATCTCCAAAAGCCGGCAGAAGACATGAAGCGCGGAATTGAAAGCCAGCGCGGCGGCTTTTGTGGCGAGGGCCGCTCGCCTCCGTCAGATCGCGTCGCCTTGAGGAAAGATGCACGGTGCATGCGCCGGGCACGCGGCAGATGGCGTCAGTCGAGCCGCGCCACGACGGTTATGCGCTTGATTTCGCCGCTCTCATAGGCGTGCAAGAAGGCGCTGTAGTCCCTGAAGGAGACGCAGCCGAAGGAATCGCCGTTCTGGCCGAGCATAAAGGTGTGGGCGAGAAGTCCGGCGCGTCCATATTGCTCGCCAGTCACCGGGATCAAGCGCAGCGCCTGGACGCCGTGGAAGAGCTCCGCGCGCGGTTGCAGGTCATATGTGCCGGGAGGCGTCGGCCCGCGCATGCGCTCGGCCACATAACGCGGATCGTCGAGCGCGTCGCCCAAGCCGGAATGCGCTTCGAGCCTTGTGCCGTCGGGCAGATAGACGGTGTGGGCGGAGATGTCATAGACGGCCGTCCAATGATCGAAGGGGGCGACGGCGGCCGAGCCGTTCTGTTCTTCGTTGGAGACGCCGTCCTCGGACGAGGCATAGGCGAGTTCGGGGCCGGAGGGCTGCGGCTTCATCCCGAAGAGTTTTTGGAAGAAGGAGCGGTTATCGGGGGCGGGGGCGACGAGGGTCGTTTGCGCCTGCTCCGCCGTGCTGTCGGGGGCCTCGGCCGTCTCATGGGCGGCGGGGGAGGCAAATTCGGCGGGGCGGCGTGTCGGCAGGGGAATGTTCTGGACGAGAGAGGCGGGAACTTGCGCGGGAACCGGTTCGACATTCTCGGCCTCCGCGATCTGGGCGGGCTTGGCCGGGGATACGAGGGGATGGAAGTTCGTCCCGAGCGGCGCGCTTTGTGACAGCGGAACCCGGGTCGAACCCAGCGAATAGGTGGGGTCGAGCAGCGCTTCATAACTGTCCGAGGCCGCCATGGTCGCCAGCGTGCCGCCGAAGGCGCTGTCGGCGCTCTGCTGCTGCTGGGCGGCCGCCGCGGCGGGGGCGGTCTCCAGAGCCCCGTAGGCGTTTCGGGATGCGGCTGAGGCGGCATTTCCCGGCCTCGCGGAGGCCGGGGTCTCGGGGGCGACTACGACCGCCGACGTGACCGCCGGAGGCGCCTCGTAGAAGCTCGGGCCGGCAGGCGGAGCGTAGAGCATGCCGACGGAGCGGGCATAGAGCAGCCAACCGCCAACGAACATGCTGAGGGTGAGAGCAACCGCGCCGGAAACCGTATGGGGGCAAGCTGCCCGGGAGAATGGGCGGCGTTCGAAAGGACTGAAATCATACGTCGTACCGGTGCTGTAGGTCATTCGCCCCGTCCGAATGAGTCCGTTCCGTGCGCCTTTTGTTGCAGCTTATTCGGCGGCCGCGGCGCAAGCGGCACACCGGCCTTGCTGAAGCTTCATTGAGGCGGTTTTTAGTTAAATGCTAATTAACATTTGGGATTTCCCGCCTTTTTGGCCGCCTGGCGCGGCCTCGAAACCCTCCCTTCCAAGGCTGGCGAATCGGAATGTTCGCATCCCGCCGCCGGAAGATCCATATCTCCCTACACGGGCCCGCTGGGCCCTCGATATTTGCAGGCCGACATCATGGCGAAAAAAGGACACACCGATGGGATGGCATGTTCGCTATATGGACCTGGGCTTGGACCATGAGATGCTCTCGCGCGAATTCTCTACGCGGGACGAGGCCTTAGAGGACGCCTGGGCGCTGGCGCAACACCGGGACAAGAAAATTCTGGCCATCGAAGGCCCGGACGAGGAGATCCTCCCGATGGAGGATATCGAGGCCTGGTTCGAGAAGCGCTCCCGGCGGAAGACATAGCTATAAGGCATAGCTACAAGGCATAGCCATTACGTCTCGATCGCCGCTCCTTAAAAGGTTGCAACCGGCAAGCCGCAGTGAATTGGGCCGCCATAAAGCTGGGCCTCGCTCGGGTCGCGAGTTGAGAGACGACCCTGGCTCGCGTCGCCCTTAGGTCGAGAAAGAAAACCGGTCTCCCGGCAAATCCCCCAAGAAAATCGCGCGCCGAATTGGGCGCGAGCCGGCGCGCCGCGAGCTCCTCCAACTCCTTGCGGGCAAGGGGACTCAGGTCTTGAGATGCGCGATGCGCTCGGGGACGGGAGGATGTGAATAATTGAACGCCGCGTAGAGAGGGTCGGGCGTCAATGTCGCCAGATTGTCGCGCGAGAGTTTGGTCAGCGCCGCGATCATCGGCTCGCCGCCGACCATAGATTTGGCGAAAGCATCCGCCTGGAATTCGGCGCGCCGCGAGAGGTAATTGGTCAGCGGCGAAATGAGATGCGAAACCGGACCGAGCGCGATCGCCACGATCGTCAGCACGACGCCCGGATCGCTGGGCAGGCCGAAGGCCGGAGCCAGCGCGCCGGCCGCGAAAGCCCAATGCAGAACGATGAACGCGAGCCAGGCAAGAATCGCCGTCTCGACGATACGCAGATAGACGTGCCCGAACTTGTAGTGGCCGAGCTCGTGGGCGAGCACCGAAAGGATTTCATCGCCCGTGTGCTTCTCGATGAGCGTATCGAAGAAGACAATGCGCTTGGCTCTGCCGAAGCCTGAGAAATAGGCGTTGCCATGCGCCGAACGCTTCGAAGCATCCATGACGAAAAGGCCGTTCGATTCGAAGCCGCATTTCTTGAGCAGCGATTCGATGGCGATCTTCATTGGCCCCTCCGCCATGGGCGTGAATTTGTTGAAGAGCGGGGCTATGAAAGCCGGGTAGATCACGATTATGGCGATCATCACCGCCATAAGGCCGGCCCAGGCGATGATCCACCAGAGGTCCGGC
>JASHVQ010000004.1 GCA_030044485.1 Methylovirgula sp.
GTCCTTGCTCTGCGAGAGTTCGCGGATGGTCATGGCGTCGACGTCGACCGAGAAGAGCAGCGGGCTCACCTCGTCGTGCAGATTGCGGGCGAGTTCGATGCGCTCTTCCTCCTGCACGGTCTCGAGCTGTTCGTGCAGGCGATGATTGCGGCGCTCCATCTCGGCGAGCCGCATGGCCATTTCGTTGAAGCCGGTGCTGAGCCGCGTCAGTTCGCGCGGCGTGAAGGCGGCGACGCGGGCGCGGTAATCGCCGTTGCCGATGCGCGCGAAGGCGAAAGTCAGGTCTTCGAGCGGTTTCAGCGCCCGGCCGAGCGTGAAATAGAGCACGACGAGGATGAAGCCGCAGAAGCCCGCAAGAATCGTCAGCGGCAGCGCCGCCTCGCTCCAGACGTCGGCGACTTCGTTGCGGGCATCGGATTCGAGCATCAAGGTGCCGAGATTCTTGAAGGCCGGCGGCAGCTGCACCATTTCGACGAGCGGCGCGCCGGCCAGCAGGCTGAGCAGGAATTGCGGAACGGAATGTTCGGGCGGCTGAAGATAGGAATTGAGGGCGAGGGAATTGTCGGGGTTGAACAGCACGGCGCGCAGATTGCGGTCGCCGTTGAAGTCGGCGACCAGCAATTCGAGGCGGCGGCGCGGCAGCGCCACCTCGTCGGCGTCATCGACGGCGTTGCCGACCATCCGCAGCCCGACGTCCATGGCGGCGCGCATGTCGGTGTTCACCTTCTGGACGGCGTGCAGATAGACGAGGAGCGCGCCGAGGGCGAGCGTCGCGAGAAGAATGAACGCGATCGAGCGAACCAGCAGCAGACGCAGAGACAATGCGCGACCCTCGACGGTCTAGAAAGGTCAATGCGAGGCGCCGCAACTCCCGCGGGCTGCGGCCAAAGCAACGGTTTTCCCGGGCCTTATAGCAGGTCGGGGCGCCTCAGGTCTCTGAAATTCGACAGAACCGGGGCGGATCGTGCCGACAGCGTTACTGGAGCACGATATCCGTCATGGTGTCGGCGAGGTCGTCGAGCCCGTCGAGCTGATCCCAGTTGCTGAGAATGGTGATCGAAATCCAGGTATCGCCGTTCTTCAGCCGGATAATGGCATTGTAGGACGTGTAGCCGGGGACCGCCCCGGAATGGCTGAAGACGTCGCGGCCTTCCCGGTGCTCGCAGAACCAGCCCATCCCGTAATAGATGAGCGGGGCCACGCGCGCCGAATCCGAGAACATCTCGTCGCGGATGTCGGTCGGGACGATCCTGCCCTCCATCAGCGCCTTGTGCCATGCAAAAATGTCGGCGGCGCTGCTGACGACGTCGCCGCTGCCCTTGAGCCAATCGGGCTGGGTGAAAGGCGGGCGGCGGCGCAACCGATAATCGGGCGAAGCCAGAGCTGCGCCTTGCTCGATCGAGGCGGTCGAGATCGGCTGCGCATAGGGGTTGGGCGGATCGAGGTTGTCGCTGAGCTCGCCGATGAAGCTCGTGTCGTTCATTCCAACCGGCTGGAAGATCCGCTTGCGCAGGAAGTCGTGATAGGATTCCGGCGCGGTTTCGCCGGGCATGACGCTATGCTCGATCATTTCCGCCAGCAGGAAATAATTGGTGTTCGAATAATCGAAGTCGTTCGACGGCGAAGGCGGCGCCGAATTCTCGATGTCCTCAAAGAGATGCGTGGCGGTGATCGGCTCCCAAGGGTTGGCGTCGTCCGGCGGCCGGCCCGTGAAGTTCGGCAGGTTCGAAGTCATGCTGAGCAGCCGCCCGACGGTGAGCCATGGCTGGGCTGACCAATAGTTGCCGCTGCCGAACACCGAGAGCATCTGCGTGTCGAGCGTCAGCCGGGTCTGCGAACCGACGCTCTTGGCGCCGTCGCGGATCATTTCGAGGACGGCGGCGGCGGTGAACTGCTTGGTGAGCGAGCCGATCTCGTAGAGCGTATGTTCGGTCACCGGCTTGCCGTCGCTTGCGCCATAGCCCTTGGCCATGGCGAGATGGCCGTTGACGCCGATGGCGATGCTGAGCGTCGGAAGCGTGGCTCCGTCGCTCTGCGTTGCGCGGAAATGATCGACGACCTGGTCGATCTGCTGCGCCTTGTCGGCCGACCAGGTCTGCGCGGCGGCGACGCAAGGCAGGATGAAAAGCGCCGCCGCCAAGAGGGCGGCCCGCGTCCTGGCCGCGTGGAACTTGCGCCGATCGTTGCGCGACTCGCCCGGCCAAGTCCGGCCGGAGCTGCGATCTTCTGCCCATGGAGTGGCGAGGCTGCGCCAAAAAAGTTCAATTCGCCTGCTCATCAAGCCCGCCGCAATCCTTGTGAGATCTCGCCCGATCCTTGTGCTTTCGCTCCCGTCGTCCTGTACGCATTGAACAGAGTGACTCGACTCCCACGCTGGCTCAAGCCAGAAACATGTGCGAATCCACGCAGTTCTTCAAGATGCATAATCCGGGCCGACCAGACGTTGCGGAGAGCCGGCAATGTACGCATTCGGAAATGTGCGACATCTTGGACACATCCCGCGCTGCCGGTTCCAGAACCCCACCCTAATTCGATGGCGGAACGGGACCGGGGCGCTCCTTCTCGCCCCTAATCGGATATAACTTCCAAAATTATTTGCCGAAAATTCCCAGTCAAAAGCAAGATATTTTCCTAACTCTGCAGCTAATATTGGAACTTTTATTGGCGGGCGCGAGTGTTAGCCTCGATTGCAGAAGAAGAATAGCGCAGTCGGGGGGCTGAACGTGAAATTCTCTATTTGCAAGACTCCATTTGCGCCCGCTCTGGTCTTTACCGGCGCAGCGCTTTTCATCGCATTGCCACTCTGTGTAGGCGGTTTCTTCGTGCAGCCGGCGGCCGCTTCGCCCTTCGCCTGTACTTGGACATTGAGTGCGCTGACACTGAATTGCTCCGGGTCGGCAAGTTCGCTGCCTTCGCCCCTGTCTTCGACGACTCCCTGGTCAACGTCCCAGCCCTTGCCGGTCGTCATCTACGACACCTCCGGCGCCACTTTCGGGCCGCAGAACGGCGGCAACAGCTATCCGCTGCTCAATTCGGCCTATCCGGGCGGCTGGGACCCCAATCCGCAGCCGACGGTGACGGTCGACTTGAGCGATGTATTGATCGATGTCGTGAATCCGACTTCGTCGCAGCTTGCCGACAGCGCAATTATCGTCGCCAATTATTCCAACACCGAAAGCGTCGACGGCAACGGCGTCGACAATGTCGTCGTCAATGTTGACGCAGCGAGCAATCTCGCAATGTCGACCAATTCCTTCGCATCACGCATCGATCTGATTAAATCCGACAGCCAGGTCAACAGTTTCACCGTCAATAACCTCGGCACGATTTCGGTTAGCCAGACCTACTGGCCGAGCGTCGCGACGTTCAATGCCGGCCTGCTATCGGCGGGAAGCCCGAACACCAGCGTCCCGCCGTCGACGTCGACCAGTTCGGCCAAGTACAACAACTCGACCTTGAACGACGTCGCGGCACTCTACAGCGACGACAACACCAATGAGTTTATCCT
>JASHVQ010000093.1 GCA_030044485.1 Methylovirgula sp.
CTCGAACGCCAAGTCTCGCAGGCCAATTTCAATCAATACGGCACGCGGCGCGGCAATCATGAGATCATGATGCGCGGCACTTTCGCCAATATCCGCATCAAGAATCATATTCTCGCCAAGCCCGACGGAACGGTGCCGGAAGGCGGCATGACCAAGCATTGGCCGGACGGCGAGGAGATGCCCATCTACGACGCGGCAATGCGATACGCGGAAGAGGGCGTGCCGCTCGTCGTCTTCACCGGCGCCGAATATGGCAACGGCTCGTCGCGCGACTGGGCGGCGAAGGGCACGAAACTCTTGGGCGTGCGCGCCGTGATTGCCGAATCTTTCGAGCGCATCCATCGCTCGAACCTCGTCGGCATGGGCGTCCTGCCCTTAACCTTCGAGCCGGGCACGAGCTGGAAATCGCTCAAACTCAAGGGCGACGAGCAAGTCACGATCCGCGGGCTCGGCGCCGCCCTCAAGCCGCGCCAGAAGATCCACGCCGTCGTCGCCTATGCGGACGGTTCGACCAAGAGCGTGCCGCTGCATTGCCGGATCGCCACCGAGGACGAACTCGACTATTTCAACAACGGCGGGATTCTGCCTTACGTCTTGCGCCAACTCGCGGCGGCTGCTTAAGACACGGGGCATGTCCACCTACAAGCTCTTCCTCCTTCCCGGCGACGGCATCGGTCCCGAAGTCATGGCCGAGGTCGAGAAGATCGCCGCCTTCTTCACCCAGCAGGGCGTGGCGCATTTCGAAATCGAGCGCGGCCTTGTCGGCGGCGCGGCCTATGACGCCCATGGGCAGGCGATCAGCGAAGCCGACATGCGGCGCGCCGCGGCGGCCGACGCGATTCTCCTCGCCGCGGTCGGCGGACCGAAATGGGACGGCGTGCCCTATGACGTTCGCCCCGAGGCGGGGCTTCTACGCCTGCGCAAGGACTTCAACCTTTTCGCCAATCTGCGCCCGGCGATCTGCTATCCGGCGCTCGCCGACGCCTCGTCGTTGAAGCGCGAACTCGTCGACGGGCTCGATCTCATGATCGTGCGCGAATTGACCGGCGGCGTCTATTTCGGCGCGCCCAAAGAGATCGTCGATCTCGGCAAGGGCCAGAAACGCGCCGTCGATACGCAGGTCTACGAGACCTACGAGATCGAGCGCATCGGTCGTATCGCCTTCGAGCTGGCGCGCAAGCGGCGCAACAAGGTCACCTCGTCGGAAAAGCACAATGTGATGAAGTCGGGCGTGCTGTGGCGCGATACGATCATCGATCTGCACAAGCGCGAATTCCCCGACGTTGAGCTCGACCATATGCTCGCCGATGCGCTCGGCATGCAGCTCGTGCGAAAGCCGAAGCAGTTCGACGTGATCGTCACCGACAATCTCTTCGGCGACATGCTCACGGACGTGGCCGCCATGCTCACCGGCTCGCTCGGCATGTTGCCGTCGGCCTCGCTCGGCGAAGTCGATCAAAAGACCGGCCGCCGCAAGGCGCTCTACGAGCCGGTGCACGGTTCGGCGCCCGACATTGCCGGCAAGGGGCTTGCCAATCCGATCGCCATGATCGGCTCCTTCGGCATGGCGCTGCGCTATTCCTTCGGGCTCTCCGATCTCGCCGACCGGGTCGAGGCGGCGATCGCCGCCGTGCTCGCCAAGGGCTATCGCACCGCCGATATTAAGGGCGGGGCGCCGCAATCCGTCTCGACCGGCGAAATGGGCGAGGCGATTTTGGCGGAACTCAAAGCTGCGGTTTAGCGCTTAAGACGAAGGCGCGGTGATAAGCCGCGTCTATGACGTCAGCAGCGGGCTCCAGGCGGGATCCGAAGCATAGTCGGGCGTGGGCACCGGGAATTCGGCGCGGCCGAACACGTCGATCATGAAAATATGCGGGCCGGAATCCCCGCCCGGATCGCGGAAGAACATGAGGAAAAGCCCGTTCGGCGCCCAGGTCGGCCCTTCGTTATGGAAGCCTTCGGTGAGGATGCGTTCGCCCGAGCCGTCGGGTTTCATCACGCCGATGGCGAAGGTTGAGGCGCCCTGTTTGGTGAAGGCGATATAGTCGCCCTTCGGCGACCAGACGGGCGTCGAATAGCGCCCGTCGCCGAAGGAAATGCGCTGCGCGTCGCCGCCCGAGGCGGGCATGACGTAGATCTGCTGCGTCCCGCCGCGGTCGGATTCGAAGACGATCTGCGAGCCGTCCGGCGAGAACGAGGGCGAGGTATCGATGGCCGCGGTGTTCGACAGCCGCGTCGTCGCCCGCGAGCGCAGGTTCATTTCATAAAGATTGGAATTGTCGCCGTCCTGCAGGGACATGATGACGCTCTGCCCGTCCGGCGAAAAACGCGGCGCGAAAGTCATGCCGGGGAAATTGCCGACGACCTGGCGCTCTCCGGTCTCGATGTTGAGCAGCAGAACCTTGGGATCGACGGCGACCCCATAGGACATATAGGTGATGTCCTGCGAGGAAGGCGAGAAGCGCGGCGTGACGACGAGATCGTCGCCGCTCGTCAGATAGCGCACGTTGCCGCCATCCTGGTCCATGATGGCGAGCCGTTTGCGGCGGTCCTGAGCGGGGCCGGTCTCGTCGACGAAGACGACGCGCGTGTCGAAAAATCCCTTCTCGCCGGTGATGCGGGTGAAGATCGCATCGGAAATTATGTGCGCGACGCGGCGCGAATTGTCGGGATCGGTCACATATTGCTGGCCGGCGACCTGCTGGCCGGAGCCCACGTCCCAAAGCCGGAACTCGGTTTGCAGCTTGCCGTTGGCGTCGGGGGCGCTGCGGCCGGTGACGACGAACTGGGCGTTGACGTTCTTCCAAGCATCGAATTGCGGCGCTTGGTCGGGATTGGTCACATGTTCGGGAAAAGTGTTGGCGTCGATCGGCGCCAGAAACACCGAACGGCTGAAATTGTTGGTGATGACGGAGGTAATGTCGGGCCCCGTATCGCCGGCGAACGGCGTGACCGCGATCGGCACGGGCTTGAACTGCGCGCCGGCTTCGACGTCGAAATAGCGGTTTTGAGCCAAGGCGAATTTGCCGGAGGCGAGACTCGATGCAAGGCCGAGAATGAGCCCGGAGGCCGATCGTCGGGTGATGGGCATGGCGATTGTCCGCTAAGTTCGAATAGCCTCAGATTGACGTGCCGCGATGACGAGAATGCGATGCGGGTCTCTGCTACGTGTCCTCGTCGTTGAATCGGACGGTCCGGTCTCTCCATTCGTCATAATAGGGCTTGAATATGTCGGGAACCGGGAGCGGATCGCAGGTGTGAACGGCGCGCATGGCGCTCTCGGCGAGCGGCTGCCAGGCCGGGTCGCTGGGCGGATTGAGCAGGGTGGGGTCGGAGGCGAGCGATCCGTCGAGGTTCAGCGGCACGCGGATCTCAGGCACGTAGCGGGGACCCGGGGGCAGGGTGATCGGCTGCACCCAGCAGCCGCGGAAATGGTCCTGGAACCAGCCTTCCATCTGCGCCTCGAGCGAGGGCGACATTTTTTCGGCGCTGGCGGTCGGCGAACCCAGCGAGGCGACCTGCTGCAGTTCCTTGCCGGTCGAGGCGCGGCGCTGCTGCGCCTCCTTGCTCAACAGGCGGGCGATGTCGTCGGCGTTGAACTTGTGCTGCTCCTTGCTGTCGTCGCCGGATTTCGGCTTATCCTCGGCCAGCAGCTTGGCGATCTGGTCGAGCTTGAATTGCGGCTGTTTTACGTCGTCCTTCTTGGGCGCATCCTTCGGCTTGTCCTTGGGATTTGACTGGATTGCTTCGGCATCTTGAGTTTGCTGATCGGCGAGCGGCGGAACCGGCGCGGGCTTTGCCGCGGGCGGCGGGGCCGCCGCCACGACCGGCTTCGGCGGCTGCAGCTTATCGGCTTGTCCCGGATCGGCGATGCGCTTCATCGGCGGGGGCGGCGTCGGCACGTCACGCTTGGCATCGGCGACCGGCGGCTTCGGCTTCTCTTCGACCGTATCGGCTACCTTGTCGACACGCTGCTTGGGCTGCACCTGCTTGGCGGACTTGTCGCCGTGCATGATCTGGTTGAAGTCCTGCATGCTGACGAGATCGATCGGCACCGTCTCCTGCGCCTCCTCGAATTTCGGCGCGCGCGAGAAAGATACGAGGGCCAGGACGAGCAAGGCCGCGTGCGCGGCGCTCGAAGCGATGTAACCGGGCTTTCCCGATGTATCCATCGAAGCTCAATTCTTGCTGGGCTCGGTAACGAGAGCGACCCTCTTGTAGCCGGCGGTGGTGATGATCGACATGACCTCGGCGATCTTGCCGTAATTCACTTCATCGGCGCCGCGCACATAGATGCGCTGGTCGAACCCGTCATGCGCCGCATCCTTCAGCTTGTCGGCGAGCTGCTCGAGCGGCACCGGGTCGTCCATGAGGTAGACTTGGCCCTTTTCGTCGATGGCGATCGAAAGCGGCTTCTGCTCGATGTTGAGGGCCGAGGCTTTGGTGTGCGGCAGGTCGATCGGCACGCCGGTGGCGAGCAGCGGCGCGGCGACCATGAAGATGATGAGCAGGACCAGCATGACGTCGATGAAGGGCGTCATGTTGATCTCGCACATGGCCTTGTAGCGCGGCACGCCGCGCCGATGCCGGCCGCCCGCGCG
>JASHVQ010000094.1 GCA_030044485.1 Methylovirgula sp.
TCGATGACGTTGCCGACCGACTTCGACATCTTCTCGCCGCGGTTGAAGAGAAAGCCGTGCACCACGACCTGCTTGGGCAGGGCGAGGCCGGCCGACATGAGAAAAGCCGGCCAATAGACGGCGTGAAAGCGGGTGATGTCCTTGCCGATCACATGCGCCTCGGCCGGCCAAAATTTGGCGCGCGGATTTGCCGGATCCGGAAAGCCCGTCGCGGTGATGTAATTGGTCAGCGCATCGACCCAGACATACATGACATGTTTCGGATCGCCGGGAACCGGAATGCCCCAATCGAAGGTCGAGCGGCTGATCGAAAGGTCGTTGAGGCCGCGTTCGACGAAGGCGACGATCTCCTTGCGATAGGACTCGGGCACGATGAATTCGGGATGCGCTTTATAATGGGCGAGAAGCTTCTCCCGATAGGCCGAAAGCCGGAAATAATAGGTCTCCTCTTCCACCCACTCGACGGCGGCGCCGCTCGGCGCGAGCAGGCGCCCGTCAGCGCCTTTGGCGAGTTCGGCTTCGTCAAAAAAAGCCTCGTCGCGCACCGAATACCAGCCCGGATATTTCGAGAGATAAATGTCGCCCGCGTTCTGCATGCGCCGCCAGATTTCCTGCGCGGCAGCGCGGTGCCGCGGCTCGGTGGTACGCACGATGTCGTCGGCGGGCGCTTCGAGTACCCGCCCCATCGCCGCAAACTGCGCCGCGGTGCGATCGGCGAGCTGTTGCGGGGTCAGGCCCTCGCGCGCCGCGGTCTGCTGCATCTTCTGGCCGTGTTCGTCCATGCCGGTGACGAAGAGCACGTCATAGCCGTCGAGCCGCTTGAAACGGGCGATCGCGTCGGTCGCGATCCGCTCGTAGGCATGGCCGATATGCGGCGCGCCGTTGGCGTAAGGAATTGCCGTCGTGACGTAGAATTTTTCTCGGCCGGGCATCAGCGTCTCTTCGGCGGCACGATCAGGCGGCGCGCGCCCTGGCCGCCGCAAGATCGGCAAAAAGGGACAGGATCAAAGGCCGCTTGTCGAGGTTCATGACCTCGGCTTCCCGCGCCGCTTCGGCGGCCTTTTCCCATACCTCGGCGAGGGGTGCAAGGCGCCCTGCCCCGCGCGCCGTCTCGCTGTGCAGCCGCGCGTCGATCCAGACGGCGACCGAGGTCATCACCCGTTCGAATTCGGGCTCGTTGTCGCGGCCCGCCAGGCGCTCGGCGAGCGCATAGATGCCGCGCCAATCGAGGTTCGGCAGGGCATCGAGCAAGCGCCCGACAAGCGTGTCGAGCTCGAGGCCGTCTTCCGCAAGCAGGCTCAGAGCCGCCGCAACCGAACCGTGCGCGCGTTCGGCAGCGGCGTGGCGCACCTTAAGGTCAATGTCCGTCCAAGGCTCACCGAGCGCCTCGATCGCGGCAAGAATCTCATGGCTCGAGAGCGGACGCAGAAGCAGCATGCGGCACCGCGAGCGCAGAGTAGGCAGGACGAGCGCCGGACGATGCGCGACGATCAGAAACAGCGAGCGCGGCGGGGGCTCCTCGACGAGTTTTAGAAGCGCATTGGCGGCGGAACGGTTGAGATCCTCGGCGCTGTCGACGATGCAGATGCGATAGAAGGAGGCGCTGCGCCGAAACATATGCGCGGCGGCGCGCACGTCGTCGACGCGGATCTCGCTGAAGTGGCGCTTCGAGCGCTCGTTCCATTCGCGCCTGAGCAGAGCGACGTCGCCTTGCGAGAGAGCCGCGATCTTGCGCGCCGCGGAGTGGCCGGGATCGACGCCAAGATTTTGCGCCGCCTTGGCGGCGGCAGGATCGGGGTTGGCGAGGATGAAGCGAGCCAGGCGCCAGGCCAGCGTCGCCTTGCCGATTCCCTTCTCGCCGCCGATGATGAAAGCGTGCGGCAGGCGGCCCGCCGCATAGGCGTCGAGCAAGGCGCGCTCGGCTTGCCGATGGCCGACGAGATCATAGGTCTGGCGCGGGTGCGGCGCAGGCTCGAAGCGATCCGCCTCGGGCGCTGCTTCGATAGTCCTAGATGCCATGTTCTTTCTCGCTTGGTGCGCCGAGCAGGCGGTAAGAGATCGCGTCCCAGATGGCTTGCGCGACCTCGTCCTCGCTTTGCGCGGCATCGACCACGACGCAGCGCTCGGGCTCCGCTGCGGCGATGTCGAGGTAGGCCTTGCGCAAGGCCGCGTGAAAGGCCGGGCCCTCGCGCTCGAAACGATCGAGCGCGGCGCCGGGCGCGCGCCTTTGCGCGGCACGCGCCAGCCCGATCTCCGGCGGCAGATCGAGAATCAACGTCAAGTCCGGGCGCAGATCGCCAAGCGTGACCCGTTCGAGCGCCCGCAGAAATCCCGCGTCGAGCCCGCCCAGCGCGCCCTGATAGGCGCGCGTGGAATCCGCGAAACGGTCGCTGACGACCCAAGTGCCGGCGGCAAGCGCAGGCGCGATCTTGCGGTCGATGTGATCGATCCGCGCCGCCGCGAAAAGGATGGCTTCGGCCTTGGCGCCGAGGTCTTTGACTTTTCCGGAAAGCAGCAGATCGCGCAAAGTTTCGGCACCCGGCGAGCCGCCCGGTTCGCGCGTTGCGATCGCTGCGATGCCCGATTTATTCAACCGTTCGACCAGGCGCCGCGCCTGGGTCGATTTGCCGACTCCCTCGCCGCCTTCGAGGGTGACGAAGTGCGCCGGGCGCGCTTTGGCCGCCTCAGTGGTCATTCTTGAGAACATATTTGCGGAAGAGTTCTTCCACATATTCAAGCATGGCGTCCAAGGCGCGGCGGGAGAGCGAGCCCTTCTTCACGTCGCCGGCCGTCTCCAAAGACGTTTGATAGATCTCGCTGCCGCCGCGAAAGATCCGGAGCTGCGCGACGTCGACGCCCGAGGTCACAGGCGCGATCAGCGGTCCGGTGTAGACAATCTGGCCGGTCAGCCTTTCGTCGGACTCGCGCGGAACGAGGATTTTGACGGGCTGCTTGGCCACAAGCGGGACGGAACCTTGGTTGCCGCCGTAGACGCGCGCGTAGCCCACGACCTCGTCGCTCGAGAATAGGGTTTTGGCTTGAAATGAGCGGAAGCCCCATTGCAGGATGCGCACCGCCTCGTTTTCTCGCTCCTTGGCGGATTTGGCGCCGTAGAGCGCCAAGATAAGGCGCTGCCCATCCTGCACCGCCGACGCCACGATGCCATAGCCGTTGGCGTCGATGTTGCCGGTCTTCAGTCCGTCGCAGCCGATATCCATCGTCAACAGCGGATTGCGGTTCGGCTGTTTGATATTGTTCCAGGTGAAATCCTTCTCGCCGAAATAGTGATAAAGATCGGGAAAAGTGCGTATCAGATGCGCCGCAAGCAGCGCCATGTCGCGCGCCGTCACCCGTTGTTCCGGATCGGCATTGCCCCAGGCGTTGGTGAAGGTGAGGCCGTTCAGCCCGAGTTCGCGGGCGCGCTCGGTCATGCGGGTTGCGAAAGCGCCTTCCGACCCAGCCAGAGCCTCGGCGAGTGCGATTGCCGCATCATTGCCGGAAACGATCACCAGCCCGCGGATCAGGTCTTCGACCGGGACGCGGCTATTGAGCGAGGCGAACATGGTCGAGCCATGCGCCGGCGCGCCGCCTTCGCGCCAGGCGTTCTCGCTGATCGGCAAAGTGTCGTCGAGTTTTAGCTTGCCCTGTTTGAGCGCCTCGAAGACCAGTTCCGCGGTCATGATCTTGACGGTCGAAGCCGGAGTCGACGGCTGATCGGCGTTCTTCTCGAAGAGAACCGTCTGCGTATCCGCGTCGATGAGGATGGCCGAGGGAACGCTCGTCTGAAATGGCTGATCGGCGGCGGCCGAACCGGCTAGAAACGCCGCCACGAGAAGCGCGGCTGCGCCCTGCCCCGCGATTTTCGGCAAGATGGGCAATGCTCGAAGGTTCATGCCGGGTCCGGTCCTGTGCGGGCCGGAGATTGCGCTGCCGCCGCCGGGAAATCAACGCATCCCGAGCGCAGCGGAGCCTATCGACTTTAGGATGGGGGATTTGTTCAGTTTGCCGCGCCGATCGGCGTGTCGGCGCCGGGGATTGTCTCGAGGTCGAAGGGGCGCGCCGGCGGCAGCGGCGTCGGTCCGGCAAAAACATGCGCGGGCGCCGCGCTATCCGGCGTCGCATCGCTCCCGTTGGCCTGGGCTTCGGTATCGAGCGGTTCCGCCGAGGCGGTTTGCAGGGGTGTCGAATCCGTGCTCGCCAGC
>JASHVQ010000095.1 GCA_030044485.1 Methylovirgula sp.
TCTTGAATTTGCGCGGCAGGAAAGAGAACTCGGGGTGCAGCGACGACCATTGCCGCAGGATTTCGCAATAAGGGCGCGGGTCCTCGATTTCGTCCGCCGCGGCGCCCGCGAATTGGTCGGCGGTTACGTTGCGGATATTGTTGCCCGACGTTTGGATCGCATGCATCTCGACTGTGGCGAGGTCGGTGAGGATCGAAGGGCAATCGGCAAGCGCCGGCCAGTTGAACTGAATGTTCTGGCGCGTCGTGAAATGGCCGTAACCGCGATCGTAGCGGCGCGCGATATGGGCGAGCATGCGCGTCTGCCGCGAAGACAATGTGCCGTAGGGAATGGCGATGCGCAGCATATAGGCGTGCAGCTGCAGATAGACGCCGTTCTGCAACCGCAGCGGCCGGAACTGCTCTTCGGTCAACTCGCCCGAGAGGCGTCGTGCCACCTGGTCCTTGAACTGCGCGACACGCTCGGCGACAAAGGCGGCGTCGAATTCGTCGTAGCGGTACATTAGCTTTGCTCCGCGCCATAGCGGATGGTCGGCCCCAAGGCACGAATGGAATCGCGCAGGCTCACGGCGCGTCGTCCCTTGCCGTCTTCAACGACCGGGACTGCGAAAGGATCGACGACCAAATTGGCGCCGACCGCCGCGCGCGCTTTCTCGAGGCCGGCTTCGCATTCCGCATCGTCGGCGAATACCGCCGCCGCTTCAAGCCGCTCCACCCAATCGTCGCACGCGCCGAGATAAACGACGACCCCGTCGGCGAGCCGGTTGGCCGAAACGACGTGCAGCACGTTCGAACCCCGAAAAGTCCCTTACATCAGGCCCATCCGATATAGTCCAGCAACGCGGATTTTGCCAGATGTATCGCGAGTTTTAGAAAATACCACATATCGGATTTGTTATAAGAGGCTTCGATCCTGGATTGCCGACGGTCTCATTCTGACGACAGCAATCTCATATATTGGATGCGGGGAGACGACTCAGGGGCCGGACAATAATTCGCGGCCTGCAAGGAGGCATTTTGATTGACGTCCATGATTTGATTATCCGCCATGGCTATAGCGCGATTTTTCTCGTTGTGATGCTCGAAGGTGCCGGCTCGCCTTTGCCGGGCGAGAGCGCTCTTGTTCTCGGCGCGATCTATGCCGGCGCGACAGGTCATCTCAACATCGCCCTTGTCATCGGCGTCGCGGCCGTCGCCGCGGCGCTCGGCGGGACGTGCGGCTACTTGCTGGGGCGAAGCGTCGGCGCGAGCGTCGTTGCACGTTACGGCCGATATGTCGGGCTCACGACGAACCGGCTTGCGCTCGGCCGTTATCTCTTCGCGCATCATGGCGCCAAGATTGTCTTTTTCGGCCGCTTCATTGCCGCCCTTCGGGTTCTGGCGGCGCTGCTTGCCGGTATGAACAAATATGACTGGCGCTCCTTCCTCATGTTCAATGCCGCCGGCGCTATCGTCTGGGCGCTCATCATGGGTCTCGGCGGTTACGTCTTTGGCGACGCCATGCGCCGCGTCAGCGGTCCGATCGAGGCCATTGCGCTCATTGTGACAGTGGGCGCGCTCTTTGGTTTCTGGCTGTGGTTCACGCACCAGGAAAAGAAGATGGAAGACCGGCTCACGAGCGTCGCGCTTTCCGAAAAGCAGCCAGAGTTCGATCGCCTCGACGCTTAGAGATCCCCAAGACCGCGACTCTATCCAAGCCGGGAGCCTCGCGGAGCGCCCCGGCGGCGGCACGTCCGCCGGCGGCCAAGGTCATCGAGCAAGGTCGTGCAGAGAACGATGCGAGCCAAAGCGCGCCGAACCGGGCGGACGCCAAATAGTCAGGCCGCCGTTCCGAAAAGATCGTAGCAGTCCGAGGCTTCGATTTTGACGCTGACAATGTCGCCGGCGCGCAGCGGCCGGCGGCTCTTGACATGCACCTTGCCGTCGATTTCGGGCGCGTCGCCCTTGCTGCGCCCAAAGTCGGCGCCGTCCAAGATGACCTGAAGGTGGCGGCCCACCTTTTTCTTGAGCTGCGAGGCGCTGATCGTCTGCTGATGCCGCATGAGACGGCGGTAGCGTTCCTCGCGTATCTCCGCGGCCACGGGCGCAAGCCCGAGATCGTTGGCGGCGGCGCCCGCGACCGGCTCGTAGCGGAACGCGCCGACGCGATCGAGCCGCGCTTCCTCGAGCCAGCTTAACATGAATTCGAAATCCGCCTCGCTCTCCCCAGGGAAGCCGACGATGAACGTGGAACGCAAGCAAAGATCGGGGCAGGCTTGGCGCCAGGCCTCGATGCGCCGCAACGTCTTTTCCTGATCGCCGGGACGGCGCATGTTTTTGAGCACCTTCGGACTTGCGTGCTGAAAGGGCACGTCGAGATAGGGCAAGATCTTGCCTTCGGCCATGAGCGGCAGAACTTCATCGATATGCGGATAGGGATAGACGTAATGAAGCCGCACCCACAGGCCGAAGCGCCCCAATTCGCGCATGAGATCGATGAACTTGGCACGCACCTGGCGCGCGCCATAGGCGCTTTCCGCGTAGGAGAGATCGCGCCCATAAGCGCCGGTATCTTGGGAAATGACGAGGATCTCCTTCACGCCGGCTCCCGCGAGTCGTTCGACTTCGCGCAGAATTTCGGCGGCGGGACGCGAGACGAGCCCGCCCCGCAGCCGCGGAATGATGCAGAAGGAGCAGCGATTGTCGCAGCCTTCGGAGATTTTCAGATAGGCATAATGGCGCGGGGTAAGCTTGATGCCCTGCGCCGGCACGAGATCGAGGAACGGGTCATGGGGCGGCGCA
>JASHVQ010000096.1 GCA_030044485.1 Methylovirgula sp.
TTCGGATTGTCCGGATCGGAAAGATCGAGGGCCTGAACGATGTTCGGCCAGGCGCTGAAGATGAACATCATCGGCGTGCCGTCGACGTTCACGACCAGCGGTTGGCCTTCGTGGCCGCGCAGCGCGCCAGTCGATTGATCCCAGGCGAGCTGGAGATTGGCGACGTTGCTGGTGTTGATGTCTTTCAGGTCGCTGTGGCGGGTCAGCTGATTGTCGCCAGCCGGATGCGTCCAATAATTCTGGTCTCTGTCGTTCCAGTTGACGCCGTCGGCATAGGCGATACTGGCAAATGCCATTACGCCGACCAGCGCGGTACCAATAGGCAGTAGTGTTCGAAGTTTCATGCTACTTCCTCCCATGCAGATCTGCATATTTTCGACCGCGCGCCACGTCCGGCGTTCCCATGCCGCACCACGTGCGGCATGCGGGATCGCAAGCCGAAAATCTCTCCAATAAAAGCGTGAAGTTGTGAGGGCCTCCCAGCCAATCCTCAACATGCCGCGAGAACTTGTTAGCTGCTGTTTCCGGAGGCCTAAATTCGGCTAAATCCGGAAGTCGTCTCGCTTTTCTTTGGTCCGGAAATAAAGAACGAGAACCCTTGGAACACCACGGGACTTATTCCCGATCGCCTCCGGGACGCTTTCCCGATCGATCCCTGAGCCATCCGCTGCGATTTTTCCCCGCATCTTTGCAACATATTCATTGCAAAGGCTAAAGCGCGACGAAATTTTCCCGTTTCGATAAGGGTCGGAGCGGCTTTCGGCGTCCCAAAACGGCGGCGATCATTCGGGCGCCGCGTCTTGCTTGGATTGCTGATCGCCGGCGCCGCCCGTCTCTTCGCGCAGGTCCGAGATAATCGTCGAATTATCGTTACCGGTCAGCTGAATGCGCACCAAAGTATCGCCGTCGAACCACAGATCGCGATCAAGATCGCCACTGACCTTGTAATGACGCGCTTGCACGGTATTGCCGTTCTGGACGATCGACTCGTCGCCGAGATCGGTGACTTTGACTGACAAGCGTCGCCCGGTTTCCGAATCGAACATATCGGTGCGATTGACGAAGTCCTTGTTCCACCAGCTCGCGGGAACAAGGTCCGGCGCCGCCTCGCTGTGCGTGCCGTCAATATCGAGGTTGAGCTTGTTGTTGGCTTCGTCGACCACCGCCGACACCTCGTGTTTCGTCCCGTTGTCGTCGGTTTGCGCCTTGTAGGAAACGAACTTGCCGCCGCTCCAGACTTCGGTCGCCGAATGATCGAAATGATAGAACTGGACGAAAGCGATCACGACGGAAATATGCGTCGTGAATGTGATGTTGGTCGTAGCGCCGTCCTTGTCGATTTCAACGACTTCGGTGCCGATCTTGTTGCCGTAGCGGGTTATATCGAAAAGGCGCCGGTCGGACTGCGGCGCCGCCGGCGCGGCCGGTTGCGCGGCGGCGGGCAGGACACCGAGGATGACGAGGCCGACGAAGGCCGCGAGCTTTCCGCGCACAAGCTTTCCGCGCATAGATCGTTCTTCCAACGCCACGTGTGCTGCGCCCGTCCGGGCGACGAATCGGTCAGCTTATCGGATGGAATCTTGCCGATTTTCGGCCCATTCGGGAACGGATTTGGGGCAAATCCGCTGCGGCTCATTGACCCGTTCGCGTTACGTCTCGATTAGGGCTGCGACTGCCATGAGGCGAGCGCGTCCTCGATCGCGCGGTCACCCGACACATTTTTCTCGAACGTCAATTTGGCGACGCGTCCGTTGGCCAGCAAAATCGGGATGTCGAACCATTCGCGCTGTTTGATGAGGTCGATGTTGTTTTGTTCGGCCGCGCCGCCGTCGAGACCGATCAGAAAGGAATTGTCCATGATCGGCACCAGGCTTCCTTGCAAGGGCGCGCCGTTCGGACTGTCTTCGTTGCGCAATTGCGGAACGCTGATCTGCTTAATGTTGCCGGTCGGACTGTCGGGCGCAATCGTGAAGACGATGGTTATCGTGTGCGAAGCCGACAACGTCGGATCGCTATTCTTCTGGATTTCCAGGCTGGCCTTCAGCTTGTCCTCGGGAACGTCGATATCGGCGCGAACCGCCGTGCCGGGCTGGCCTGAATCGGTGGCCGCGTTCTCGTCGCGCCAGATTACGGTGCCCACGTAAGTCTTTATCTTGCTCGCTTCCTCCGGAGCTTCGACGAGAAGCGCGGCGCGATAGGCGACCGGAACCGCGGCGTTCGCGTCGCTGCCTGTTTGCGGCGGCGCGATCGCCGCGGTCTGGGCTTGAGTCGGAGCGGCGGCCGCCGCCGGCGCCGGACTAGCCGGCGCCGGACTAGCCGTGGCGGCGACCGAGCTCATCGCCTCGGGTTGCGACTGCGGCGCGGCTGGCGATCCCTGCCCGCCGATGCGCTGTTCGATCTTGCCGACGTTTTGCGCGACCTGTGTCTGCTCCGCCGACTTGAAGTCGGCGAAATCTCCGGGTCGATCGCGCAATTTCCACGCCGCCGCGGCGACCGCGCCGACGATGATGACGACGACGGCGACGACGATCCACAGCCGCCGGCCTTGCGGGGCATCGTCTATCTCGGGCTGCGGAGCGCGTGGGCGCAACGGCTCCGGGCGCAGATCGGCGCGCAGGCGTCTTGCTCCCGGGCTCTGGTCTGGGAAACTGCCGCCGGCCTCGGTTTTGATCTCCACGGCTTGCGGGACCGCTTCCTTGGGATCGCGCAGACGATCCTGGCCCGCGGACGCAGCGCCATTCGTGCGCGGGGCGACCGCCGGCGCGGCCGGGAAGCGGGCCTTCGATTCCCCGAACGGCGGCATCGGCCGCGGCGCTCCCGGGGGCCGCGGCGGTTCGGCGGGCCTTGCCGTCGGACCGTTGGGTGCGGCGAGCTCGGCCTCAAGCCGCGCTACGGCCGTGTCGAGGGCTTGCGTCTCGCGTGCGACATCGGCCTCGGGAACCGGCGGCTGAAGATTTTGCAATTGCGCGAGGAGGGCCTTGCGGGCGCGCTCGTAAACGGCGCGCCTGGCCTCGGGCGTCGAGTTCGGCAAGCTCGCAATCGCCTTGGCGAGCAGCGGATAATATTCAGCCATGGGGGGTTAAGACCATTCCTGCTCCGACAGGTCAACTACCGCGCTCGCAGCGCGACGGGATGGATACGGAAGTGCAAGATCAAGGGCTTGCACAGCCCTGCCGCAGGCCACGCCGGCGCCGGCGATCCACGTTCCAAGTCTAGCGATCTTGGAATGGATTATGAACAAGAATTGTGTCCTCCCGCTCCGGACTGGTCGAGAGCAGCGCGACCGGAGCGCCGATCAATTCTTCGATGCGGCGGACATATTTGATGGCTTGCGCCGGAAGGTTGGCCCAAGAGCGGGCACCGGCCGTCGTCGCCTGCCAGCCCTCGATCACCTCATACACCGGCTCGAGGTTGGCCTGCGCCGTTTGACTGGCCGGCATCCGGTCGAGACGCGCCCCGTCAAGCCGGTAGCCGACGCAGACCTTGATCTCCTCCAAGCCATCCAGAATGTCGAGCTTGGTCAGAGCAATTCCGTCGATGCCGCAGGTTCGCACGGCCTGGCGCACCAGAACGGCATCGAACCAGCCGCAGCGCCGCCGACGGCCGGTATTGACGCCATATTCATGGCCGCGATCGCCGAGCAACTGGCCAATGCCGTCCTTAAGTTCGGTCGGAAACGGGCCGCCCCCGACCCGCGTCGTGTAGGCCTTGGCAATCCCCAGAACATAGCCGATCGCCTTGGCGCCGACGCCCGAACCCGTCGCCGCATTGGCCGCCACCGTGTTCGAGGACGTCACGAAAGGGTAAGTGCCGTGATCGACGTCGAGCAGCGCGCCCTGCGCGCCCTCGAAGAGGATTCGCTTGCCGTCGCGCCGGTAATTTTCGAGGAGATCCCAGGTCGCATCCATGAACGGCAGAACGCGCGGCGCGATCTCCAAAAGTTCGGCGCGAATTGCCGCCGCCTCGACCGATTCGAGCCCGAGTCCGCGCCGCAAGGGTTCGTGATGGGCAAGCAGCCGCGCGATCTTTTCGTCGAGCGCGTCCGGATCGGCGAGATCGGTGAGGCGAATGGCGCGCCGCCCGACCTTGTCTTCGTAAGCGGGGCCGATGCCGCGCTTCGTCGTGCCGATCTTCAAGCCGTCGGTGATTGCCTCTTCGCGATAGGCGTCGAGTTCGCGATGCAGCGACAAGATAAGCGAGACGTTCTCGGCGATCTTCAAGTTTTGCGGCGAAATCTCGATTCCCTGCGCTTCAAGCCGCTCGATCTCGGCAATGAGATGATAGGGGTCGAGCACGACACCATTGCCGATCACCGAAAGTTTGCCGGGCCGAACGATGCCGGAGGGCAGAAGCGTCAGCTTGAAAACCTTGTCGCCGATGACCAGCGTGTGGCCGGCATTGTGGCCGCCCTGGAAGCGCACGACGACGTCCGCTTCGAGCGACAGCCAATCGACGATCTTGCCTTTTCCCTCGTCGCCCCATTGGGCGCCGACCACCACGACATTGGCCATGGATTAACCATCCACGCGCGCGAAAAACCCCGGCGCGGCCTGCAACGGCCGCACCGGGGTCATTGCCGCAATGAAATACACGAGCCGGGCGCGCCCGTAAAGCGCAGCCATCGATCGCGACTCTTCGCGAATTGTTCCCGACACAAATATCGAGTACCTCAGCCGGACCATGGCCCCATCCGGCGGCCAATCCGAGCAACGGCCATGTCCTCAGAGCAAAGCTGCGCGAGCCCGGCGGGGCAGAGCTTGCCGCGCCTCGGACTTGCCGCGCTCGGCGTCGTTTTCGGCGATATCGGCACCAGCCCGCTTTACACGCTGAAAACCGTCCTTGACATGACGGGGACGACGAACCAGCAGACCGTGCTCGGCGTGCTTTCGCTGATCGTCTGGACGTTGATCATCGTCACTTCCGTCAAATACGTTTCCTTCGCGATGCGCATCGACAACAACGGCGAAGGCGGCATATTGGCGTTGATGTCGCTGCTCGGCGTGAAACGCGAGCATAGGCCGGCGATCGTCGCCGTCGGTCTCATCGGCGCGGCCTTGATCTATGGCGACGGCGCCATCACTCCGGCGATCTCGGTGCTCTCGGCACTCGAAGGATTGCAGATCGCGGCACCGGCGCTGGGGCGCTACGTTCTGATCAGCGCCGTCGCCATCCTGATCGGCCTGTTTCTCGTCCAGCCGCAGGGCACGGCGCGCATCGGCCGCGCCTTCGGTCCCGTCATGCTCGCCTGGTTCGCAGGTATGGCCTTGCTCGGCATCGGCGGCATCTTGCGCCATCCTTCCGTGTTGGTCGCGCTTAGCCCCTTCTACGCCGCCAATTTCCTGGTGCACGGCGGATGGCTGTCTTTTTTCGTGCTCGGCGCCGTCTTCCTGTGCGTGACCGGAGCGGAGGCGCTTTACGCGGACATGGGCCATTTCGGCGCCGGGCCGATCCGTCTCGCCTAGTACGCGGTCGTATTTCCGAGCCTGATCCTGAACTATGCCGGGCAAGCGGCGCTGGTGGCCGACGGCGTCCCGGCCGGGCAGAACATCTTCTATTCGCTCTGCCCCGCACCGCTGCTCCTGCCCTTTATCGTGCTCGCCACCGTGGCGACCATCATCGCCAGCCAATCGATCATCACCGGGGCTTTTTCGATGACGCGGCAGGCCATCCAGCTCGGCTGGATGCCGCGCATGCGTATTACGCAGACGTCGAAGGAAGGCTATGGGCAAATCTACGTCGGCACGGTCAATTGGCTATTGATGCTGGCAACGATCGGCCTCGTTCTCGGCTTCAAGAAGTCCGACAACCTCGCCTCGGCCTATGGCATCGCGGTTTCGGCCACCATGCTGATGACTTCCGTGCTGCTATTCATCGCCATGCGCGAAATCTGGAAATGGAGCCTCGCCGCAAGCGGTCTGGTCGCGGCCGTCTTCCTGATCGTAGATACAAGCTTCTTCCTTGCCAACAGCGTCAAGATCGCGGAAGGCGGCTATGTGCCCCTGCTCTTCGCCGCGGCCGTCTATTTCATCATGTACGTTTGGCACCGCGGCATGACCGCAGTCGGGGCGCGGATTGCGGCGATCGGAATTCCGGTTGCCGATTTCCTCGCCGAGCTCGAACAGAAAAAAGTGGCGCGCGTTCCCGGGACCGCGATCTTCCTCACCCGCGCGCGGCAAAACGCGCCGCCGATCGTCGTTTGGTACGCGCGCACCGCCCATAGCCTGCATGAGCAGGTCGTCGCGCTCACGGTGGTGACGGAATCCATCCCCTATGTCACGCCGATCGAAAGGGTGGCGACCGAAGAAATCGGCCGGAATTTCTGGCGCGTCACCGTCCATTACGGATTCATGCAACGGCCCAATATCCCGAGATTGCTGCAAGCCATAAAGGCGCATGACCAGCGGATCGATCTCACCGATCTCGTCTATTACGTCGGCATCGAAACCGTCGTGCCGCGCGCCGATCGCAAGGGACTGCCGCGCTGGCTCGAGGCGATCTTCGCGGCCTTGGAACGCAACGCCACGCACATCACCGATTTCTTCCAGCTGCCTCCCGGACAAGTGGTGGAACTCGGCCGGCAGATCGCGATCTGACCTACGGCTTCCCCGGAGCCGGACCCCACGGACCCGGCGCCGCGCCCGGCGGGCGCTCCTGGCCGAGCATCGTCAAGGCCGTGAGCCCGGCCACGCCGCCGAGCTGCATCGATTCGACCGCCGTGCTCGGTACGACGACGATCGTCGCCTTGTCGCTCTTCAGCCCTTCGTAGAGCATGTTCATCGCCCGCAAGTGGAAAGCGGTTGGATCGTTGGCATAGGTGCGCGCCGCCTCGGCGAATTTTTCGGCGACCTGCCGCTCGGAATCGCCCAAGATGACGCGCGCTTGGCGTTCGCGCTCCGCCTGCGCCTGCATCGACATCGCGTCCTCGAGCGCGGCAGGAATGAGCACGTCCTTCACTTCCACCGAAATGACGTTGACGCCCCAGGGCTCAGTGCGTTCGTCGATGATCTTTTGCAAGTCGGCGCTGATCTTCTCGCGACCCTCCAACATGTCGGAAAGCACCGTCTTGCCGATGACATCGCGCAGCGCCGTCTGTGCGGCCCAATTGATGGCGCTGACGTAATCGGCCACGTCGAGCGCCGCCTTGCGCGGATCGACGACTTTGAAAAACAGAACCGCGTCGACATCGACCGGGACCGTATCCTTGGTCAGAGTCTTTTCCGCCTTGAAGGCGCTGGTGATCACCCGCGTATCGATCCAATAGGCCACCGTCTCGATGATCGGAATGATGAAGAAAAGCCCCGGGCCTTCGAGGGCGCGAAAGCGGCCGAGTCTTAGAACGACCACCCGCTCCCACTGATTGGCGACCTTAACGGAGTAAGAAACGATATAGGCCGCAACCGCGCCGGCGATGGCGATCCAGGCGGCCTCTTCTTCCGCGCCGAACATGAAGCTCGAATAGGCGATCGCCAGGCCGATGCCGAAAATGACGAAGAAAATCAAGGCCGGCAGAGCATTGGGTTTTCGCATCTCGCCACCTTTTCACGTTCGACCCGGCAAGGCAAAGATCAACGTTCAATCTGCGAAACTGGCTGCACAAAAACCACAATGACGCCGCAACGACGCTACGAAGACAACGGCTAGGCCTGCCGCTCGATCAGCATTTCCTTGATCTCGGCGATGGCCTTGGCGGGATTCAAGCCTTTCGGGCAGGCTTTCGCGCAATTCATGATCGTGTGGCAGCGGTAGAGGCGGAACGGGTCCTCGACATTGTCGAGCCGCTCGCCCTTGGCTTCGTCGCGCGAATCGCTGAGCCAGCGGTAGGCCTGAAGCAGCACGGCGGGACCCAGATAGCGGTCGCCGTTCCACCAATAGCTCGGACACGAGGTCGAGCAGCACGCACAGAGGATGCACTCGTAGAGCCCGTCGAGCTTGGCGCGGTCGGCCGGGGATTGGCGCCATTCTTTCTCCGGCGCCGGCGTCACCGTCTGCAGCCACGGCTTGACCGAGGCATGTTGCGCATAAAAGGTCGAAAGGTCCGGCACGAGGTCCTTGACCACGCTCATATGCGGCAGTGGATAAATATTGACCGCGCCTTGCACGTCGGCGATCGCCTTGGTGCAGGCGAGCGTGTTGGTTCCGTCGATGTTCATCGCGCAAGAGCCGCAGATGCCTTCGCGGCAGGAGCGCCGGAAAGTCAGCGTCGGATCGGTCTTCGACTTGATGAGGATCAGAGCGTCGAGAACCATCGGCGCGCACTCGGTCGTATCGACGAAATAGGTGTCGAGGCGCGGATTGGCGCCATCGTCCGGATTCCAGCGATAGATGCGGAACTCTTTGAGCGGCGCGGCGCTGACCGGGCTCGGCCAGATCTTGCCTCTGCGGACGCGGGAGTTCTTCGGTAGGGTAAGCTGGACCATGATGGGCTTTCTACAGTGGCATGCTCAATATACCCGCGCTTTCGGCTCGATATAGGCTATCTCGTTGGTCATCGTATAGCTGTGGACCGGCCGATAATCGAGCGAGACCATGCGTTTCTCGGCATCGATTGAAACCAGCGTGTGTTTCATCCACGTCTTGTCGTCGCGCGCGGGATAATCTTCGCGGGCATGTGCGCCGCGCGATTCCGTGCGGTTCAGCGCCGCGTCCATGGTGACCACGGCCTGGATGATGAGATTGTCGAGCTCCATCGTCTCGACGAGGTCCGAGTTCCAGATCAGCGACCGGTCGGTCACGGAAATCTGCTCGCGCGCCGCCCAGACGTCATGGATGAGCTTCGAGCCCTCGGCGAGCGTCTCGCCGGTGCGATAGACGGCGCAATTGTTCTGCATGACTTTCTGCATGGTGAGCCGCAGCTCGGCCGTCGGTATCGCGCCCTTCGCATAGCGGAAGCGGTCGAGGCGGGAAAGCGCCCGGTCGGCCGAGTCGGGCGGAAGGTCCGCCTGCTTGGCGCCGGGCGTCACGATTTCGGCGGCGCGCAAGGCCGCGGCGCGGCCGAAGACGACGAGGTCGATCAGCGAATTGGAACCCAGCCGGTTGGCGCCGTGCACCGAGACGCAGGCCGCCTCGCCGATGGCCATGAGCCCGGGTACGATCACGTCCGGATCGTCGCCCTGCTTGAGCACCACTTCGGCGTGATAATTCGTCGGGATCCCGCCCATGTTGTAATGCACGGTCGGCAGGACGGGGATCGGTTCCTTGGTGACGTCGACGCCGGCGAAGATTTTGGCGCTTTCCGAAATGCCGGGCAGCCGCTCGTGCAGAATCTGCGGATCGAGATGATCGAGATGCAGATAGATGTGGTCCTTGTTCTTGCCGACGCCGCGGCCTTCGCGGATTTCGATCGTCATGGCGCGCGAAACCATGTCGCGCGGCGCGAGATCCTTCACTGACGGCGCATAGCGCTCCATGAAGCGCTCGCCCTCGGAATTGGTAAGATAGCCGCCCTCGCCGCGCGCCCCTTCGGTGATGAGGCAGCCCGCGCCATAGATGCCGGTCGGGTGGAATTGCACGAATTCCATGTCCTGCAGCGACAGGCCGGCGCGCAAGACCATGGCGTTGCCGTCGCCCGTGCAAGTATGCGCGGAGGTTGCCGAGAAATAGGCGCGCCCGTAGCCGCCCGTCGCCAGGATTACGAGTTGAGCGCGGAACCGGTGGATCGTTCCGTCGTCGAGTTTCAGGCAGACGACGCCGCGGCAGCGGCCGTTCTCCATGATGAGATCGATGGCGAAGAATTCGATGAAGAATTCCGCCGCGTGGCGCAGCGCCTGGCCGTAAAGCGTATGCAACATCGCATGGCCGGTGCGATCGGCGGCGGCGCAGGTGCGCTGCGCCGGCGGCCCCTTGCCGAATTCCGTGGTCATGCCGCCGAAGGGGCGCTGATAGATGCGCCCGTCCTCGGTGCGCGAGAAGGGCACGCCCCAATGCTCGAGCTCATAGACGGCGGCCGGAGCGTTGCGGCACATATATTCGATCGAATCCTGATCGCCCAGCCAGTCCGACCCTTTCACGGTGTCGTACATGTGCCATTTCCAATTGTCAGGGCCCATGTTGCCGAGCGAAGCGGCGATGCCGCCTTGCGCCGCGACCGTGTGCGAGCGCGTCGGAAAGACCTTGCTGATCGCCGCGGTGCGCAGTCCCGCTTCCGAACAGCCGACGACGGCGCGCAGCCCGGCGCCGCCGGCGCCGACCACGACCACGTCGAAATCATGGTCGGTGATTGGATAGGCGGCCCGCCCCACCGCCGGCGCGGAAACGTCCGGGGCGCCGGATGATCCGTTGTCAAGCATCAGGCGAGACTCAGTTTGAGGATGGCGTAGATGGCCGCCACGCCGAAGCCGATCGAAAAAAACACATTGGCCGTCAGCGACCATTCCTTGAGGCGCGGCGCGTGAACGTAATCGTCGATGATCGAGGCCATGCCGGCCTTCATATGGAAAATGCTGACCAGGACGAAGAGCAGCATGAAGATGGCCGTGCAGGGGTGGGCGAATTGCGCTTTCACCCCCGCCTCGTCCTTGCCGGCAAGCAGGAGAACGATCCAGACGAAGGCGAGGCCAAGCGGCAGCAGCGCGACATTGGTGAGCCGCATCAGCCAAGCGTCGCGCGTGCCGGATTTCGCCGAGCCGAGATGGCGGACGCGGCTCGTCAGCGTACGGATTGAGGTGGACTCAGGAGCCATGCTGTTTCCCTGCGCCTGCGGAAGCCGAGCCAAATGCCTTGCGCCTAGCCAAGAAAGTGAGCCGCGCCGAAGAGAACGACGGTAAAAGTCAGGCTCGCGGCAAGCGTGCCAAGCGCCAACCATTCGCGCATCGGATGGTCAAGACCGTAACCGAGATCCCAGATCAGATGCCGAATGCCTCCGAAGAAGTGATGCAGGAAGGCGAAGGTGAACCCCAGCAGAACGAGCTGCCCCAAGAGCGAGTGCATGAACGACGCCGCCGCGGCAAATGCCGTGCCGCCGTTGGCGGCGGCGAGCAGATACCAGACGAGGAGAATCGTGCCGGCATAGAGCGCCGCGCCGGTGATGCGATGCGCGATCGACATCAGCATCGTCAGCGTCGGCCTGTAGATGGACAGGTGCGGCGAGAGCGGCCGTCGCGCCGCGAGACCGTTATTCAGATCGAGGTCGGCCATCGGCCCCCGCTCCTTGTTGGACTTTCAAAAATGAGTAATACGCCGGCCCGCGGCCTGCAATGCGACATTCTTCAGGGCAAGTTCGAGGTCTTGGCGAACCCGCTTAGCAGGCGGAAGCCTGCAAGACCAGTCTTGCGGGCACGAGACCTGCGCTGCGCTGCGCGGCGATCGCCGCTCGAACAAAACGCGCGGTGCTTTTGAAAATCGACCCGGCACGGCGGCGCCCCCGCGCGGTTTTCTGTCGATCTTTCTTAATGGGCGCCCGGCAGCGGCCCGCCATCTCGGCGAAGCCCTTGCGGATTTCGCGAATCCGCCCGTCCGGCGCGCGGAAATCCGCGCCTCCCGTCATTGAAAAGGGCGGCAAATTACGCCATGTTAATCGCGCCCGTGTTATGAGGCGGCGTGTTCGATTGATCTGTCGGGCTGAACACGCTCAACATTCTGGAACGAGGATCGAAGCACTGATTCGTGTGACCTCTCGTGAGACGGTATCGTTACCGTTTCCCCCGGTGCGAAGTTCGGCTGAACCCATCACCGGTTTCCTCGCGCAGACCGTCCTGGCGCGTCTCGAAGATGCCAAAGCCGAAGACGTCGTCTGCCTCAATCTCCAGGGCAAAACCCCACTCGCCGACACAATGATCATCGCCACCGGACGCTCCAACATTCATGTCGGGGCGATCACGGAGCATGTGGTCAAGGCGTTCAAGGACTCAGGCGTCCAGGCGCCGCGTGTCGAGGGGTTGCCGCATTGCGACTGGGTTCTGGTGGACGCCGGCGACATCATCGTCCATCTGTTCCGTCCTGAAGTGCGGCAATTCTACAATCTCGAGAAGATGTGGGGCAGAGACCGGCCCGGCGAGCGACGCGCCGGCTGATCGTGCGCCTGCTTCTCGTCTCGGTCGGACGATCGAAGGCCGGCCCGGAACGGGATTTGACGCAACGCTACATCGCGCGCGCAGCGGCCGCTGGGCGCGCCCTGGGGTTTGTCGTCGCACAGCACGAAATCGACGAAAGCCGCGCGCGGCGCCCGCAAGACCGCAAGTTCGAAGAAGCCAAAGCCGTCCGCGCCTATCTCGGCGCGGGGGCGCGGCTGATCGCCTGCGACCAATCCGGCAAGAATTTCTCGAGCGCCGAACTCGCCGCCGAACTCGGCCGCAGCCGCGACCGCGGCGCCCCGGCTGTCGCCCTGATCATTGGCGGTCCGGACGGACTGGATCCTGAATTTTGCGCCGAGACGGGCCTCGTGCTGGCATTCGGCGCCATGACCTGGCCGCACCAGCTCGCGCGCATCATGGCGGCCGAACAATTATACCGCGCCATCACGATCTTGGGCGGACATCCCTATCACAGAGCCTGAACGGCTTGCTCGGGTGGCGCCTTAATTCCGCCCTTGCTAGATTCCGCCCTTGCTAGCTTTGCAAGCTGCGATTCGCGGCGAAAATGATGATCGGGCGCGCAAACGGGAACGCCAAATCGACCGCGCAGCTTGCGCCGGCCGCCGCGATTGTGGCGATTCTCTGCGCAACGCCGGTTTCGCCGGGCTCCGCGCAAGAAGCGCCGCCGAGCGCGCCATCCGCGCCGTCCGCGGCTCCCTCGGCCGCCAGCCCGGACGACAAGAACGTGGATCTTTCCGCGCACCAGAGCGAACTCAAGGGCGTCGAAGACACGATGCAGGCCTCGGAGGCGCAGCGGCGCAAAATCGAAGCCGACATCGAAAATTTGCGCGGCGACCGCGCCCGGCTCGAAGCGGCGCTGATCGTGACGACCCAGCAGGTGAGCGCCGCCGAGACAGGCGTCAGCGAGGCGGAAGCGAAGATCGACACGCTCAACGGTCACGAGGAAGCGATTCGCCGTTCACTCGAGAGCCGGCGAAGCGTCATCGCCGCGGTTCTGGCCTCGCTGCAGCGCATGGGCCGCATGCCGCCGCCCGCTTTGCTGGTCGCGCCCGAGGACATGCTGAAGGCGATCCGGGCCTCGATGCTGCTCGGCGCCGTACTGCCTGAAATGCGCGCCGAAACCGAAGCGCTCGTTTCCGACCTTTCCGACCTCGTCGAGCTGCGCCAATCCGTCGTCGCGGAAAAGGCAAAGCTTTCGCAGCAGGTGCAGGATCTCGGCGAGCAGCGACAAAAGCTCGCAGCGCTGATCGATGCGCGTCAGGCTGCGCTCGGCGTGGCCGAGGAAGCGCTCTCCGCCGAGCGCGACCGCGCCGCCGATCTCGCCAGCCAGGCTTCGAGCTTGAAGCAACTGATTTCCCGCATGGAGGACGAGCTCGCCGGTGCCAAACAGGCGGCGGAAGAGGCGCGCAAAGCCGACGCGGCGCGGCAAATGGCGGAGGCGGAAAGTAGCAACGAAAAGGCGAATGTTTCGCCGTTCAACGATCCGGGGCGAATTGCGCCGGCCATGGCCTTCGCCGACGTCAAGGGAATGTTGCCGATGCCCGTCGCCGGGACGATCATGAAGTCCTACGGCTCGCCGGACGGCTTCGGCGGAACCGAAAAGGGCCTGCTTATCGCGACTGAGCCACGCGCCATTGTCGCCGCGCCCTATGACGGCTGGATCGCCTTCTCCGGACCCTATCGAAGCTATGGACAACTCTTGATCATCAATGCCGGGAGCGGCTATTATATGGTCCTGGCTGGAATGGAGCATATCGACGTAGAGGCAGGACAATTTGTCCTTGCCGGGGAGCCTGTCGCCGACATGGGCGACGGGTCGGTCAAGACAGCTGCGGCCATTGCGATTGGTGCGGCGCAGCCCATCCTCTATGTGGAGTTTCGGAAAGACGGGGCGGCGATCGATCCGAGCCCATGGTGGGCGAAGACGGACATGCAAAGGGTTCGCGGATAATGCGCAAAATCTCACTTCTCTTGATCGGCGCCGCGCTCGGCGCAACCACCGCCCTGATAGGAACGCAGCAGACATGGATTTCGCCGGGCGCGACCGCCGCCCGGGCAGATGCGGCCGACACCTACCGCAGCCTCAACCTTTTCGGCGACGTCTTCGAGAAAATCCGTACCGACTATGTCGAGAAACCGGACGACCAGAAGCTTATCGAAGCGGCGATCAACGGAATGCTGGGATCGCTCGATCCGCATTCGAGCTACATGGACGCCAAGAGCTTCAACGACATGCAAGTGCAGACGCGCGGCGAGTTCGGCGGCCTCGGCATCGAAGTCACCGAAGACAACGGTCTCATCAAGGTGGTAACGCCGATCGACGACACGCCGGCCTCACGCGCCGGAATCCTTTCCGGCGATATCATTTCGGCGATCGACGGCGAAGACGTGGACGGCATGACGCTCAACGAAGCGGTCGACAAGATGCGCGGTGCGCCGGATACGACGGTGACGCTCAAAATCCTGCGCGGACCGAAGAAGGAAGCGCACGACGTAAAGCTGACTCGCGCCATCATCCAGATCAAGTCGGTGCGCTCTCGTGACGAAGGTACCGACATCGGATACATCAGGATCACGCAGTTCAACGAGCAGACTGCCGACGGCGTGCGTGACGCCATCCTGAAGTTCCAGAGCGAGATGCCCGGCGACAAGCTCAAGGGCTATATCCTCGATCTGCGCAACAACCCCGGCGGCCTGCTCGACCAGTCGATCGCCGTGGTCAATTGCTTCATCGACCATGGCGAGATCGTCTCGACCCGCGGCCGCAACGCCGACGAGACGATGCGCTACAACGCCCGGCCCGGCGATCTTTCCAAGGGCAAGCCCCTCGTCGTGCTGATCAACGGCGGCTCGGCTTCGGCCTCGGAGATCGTCGCCGGAGCTCTGCAGGACCATAAGCGCGCGACCATCATCGGCACGCGCTCCTTCGGCAAAGGCTCGGTGCAAACCATTATACCGCTCGGCGCCGACAACGGCGCGCTGCGCCTGACCACGGCGCGCTACTACACGCCGTCGGGCCGCTCGATCCAAGCCAAGGGTATCGAACCGGATATCGAGGTGCTGGAGGACGTGCCTGCGGACCTCGTCGGCAAGGACGACACCAAGGGCGAAGCTTCGCTCAAGGGCCATCTCCTCAACGGCAAGGACGAAGAGCATGGCTCGCAGGCCTATGTGCCGCCGGATGTGAAGGACGACAAGCAGCTGATCGCCGCCGACGACCTGTTGCGGGGTGTCACGCGGGCTGCGAACACGCCTCCGACCTCGGGCGTGACGACCAATCCGGAGTCGCCTCAGACAACCCCGACGCCCCCTTCGAGCGGAATGACCATTCCCTCGAGCGGCGGCGCCAACGACAGCCGGTCGCCCTAGGCGCTCATCGCACCGACAAAGCCCCGCAATCGCCAGGCGATTGCGGGGCTTTTCTTGATGCGCGGCGACGATGTTTGGGCGGTCATTACGGCCGTGTATGCTCCCTTATCAAAAGTGATTCGCCGCGCTCGCCCATCTGACGGCGGTTCGGCGACCGAGGATGCATATGGCAGGCGACGACCTTTACGACCCGCTGGGGTTGAAGCAGGGCCGGCCACGGCGGCGCTTTCCACTTGGCTCGATCCTATTGGCGGTTCTCGCGCTCGCCCTTCTGTCGCCGTGGGGCCTTTTGCACTTCGTGGGCGATTCGCGAGGCGGCGAACCGCTGGCGGTGGCGGCGATTGCGCCGCCCAAGCCGCCCGCCGCCAACGCTCCATCGGTTGCGGCCGCAGCTGCGCAGCAGGTGGCCGCGGCGAGCCTCGGCAGCGGGCAGACCACGGTCGAAGATGCCGCCGATCTTGAACAGAAGAGCGGCGTCAAGGTCGTGCGCTCGGGGGGCGGCGGCGTGCCCGGCGCGGCGATCATCGAAGTCCCGCAAGACCTCGATGTGGCGCTCACTCCCGCGCCGGATCAAAGGCTCGTCGAAGAGAGCCGCTTCGGTCCCCTGCCCCGCATTGGCCTCGACGGCGCCCGTCCCGCCGACGTCTATGCGCGTCCGCTCATGACCAGCGCGGCCAAGGCAAATGCGCCGCGCATCGCACTCGTGGTCGGCGGCCTCGGCCTCAGCGCCACGGCCACGCAAGCGGCCATCGCCGACCTGCCGGGAGTCGTGACGCTGGCCTTTGCGCCCTACGGCAAGGACCTGGCCGCGCGGGTCGCCGAGGCTCGCGCCCAGGGTCACGAGGTGATGCTGCAGCTGCCCATGGAGCCGATCGATTATCCGCAGACCAATCCGGGGCCGCATACGCTGCTTGCAAGCGCGAGCGTCGCCGAGAACATAGGGCTTCATCGGCAGGTGAAGCGCTATGCCCTCGACCATGCGGGAAATGACGAAGTTGTAGCCGCTGGTGCACCAGCGCGGCTCGAAGCTCAGGCGGCCGCGCATCTTGTGGAGGGCTTCGACGGATCGTTCGTAGTCCGCGTCAAAACGGCCCTCGATCATGATGTTCCAGTGGCGAAAATTGTGCTCGCGCGAATAAGCGATATTTTCCGCGTTTTGGTAGGGCGAGGCGGGGCCGGCGAACGGCTTGAACTGCACATAGAAGGCATCGAGCGCCGCGCTGAACACTTGCCGGAGAAAAGGCTTGTTCTCCCGCAGAACGGCGATCGTTTCCGCATCAATTCGGTAGAATTGGCGTAGGTCGGCGAGGTTGATTTTCGGAACCATGAGAGCGACCGGAAATGAGGCCTCACCTTAGGTGCGATTTGGTTAGCGGCGAGTAAGTTGCCCAATTCCTAGGCGGCTGTTTCCGGCAGGACCTTTAGCCCGGGCCCCCTTGTTCCGGCTTCGTTCCTGCTCCCGAATCTGCTAAAGAAGCCGGATGGACACTCCCTTGTTCATCCTAGCCGGCCTGCCGGTGCGGCCGCCGGAGCTTTGGCTGGCGCTCCTTCTGGCGCTGGCCGGCGGCGCGGCGGCGCTCGGAACGGCGCGAACGCGGCGCGCGGCGCACGGCGATTTGCAAAATAGAATTGCCGAGCTTGCCCGCTCCAATGCCGAACTCGTCGGCCGCATCCGCAGCTTGGGCGAGGTGCTCGGCAGCGGCCAGGCTGACTTCGCGCGGCTCGTCGCCGAACGGCTCGATTCGGTCGGCGCGCGTGTCGGGCGCGGCCTCGAGGATCAAAGCCGCGCCGCCGGCGAAAGCCTCGCCAAGCTCAATGAGAGATTGGCGGTCATCGACGCGGCGCAGGCGCGGCTGACGGGCCTGACCGAGGAAGTGATCGGCCTCAAGGACATTCTCGCCAACAAGCAGGCGCGCGGCGCCTTCGGGCAAGGCCGCATGGAAGCGATCATTCGCGATGCGCTGCCGGCCTCCTCCTACGTCTTTCAGCACACGCTCTCCAACCGCTGCCGGCCGGACTGCGTCGTCCGCCTCCCAGGCGACGACAGGCTGATGGTCCTGGATGCGAAATTCCCGCTCGAGGCGTTTCTCGCCTTGAAAGACGCGGCGAGCGAGGAGACGCTCAAGGAGGCCCGCGCCCGGGTGCGCGCCGATGTCGGCAAACATATCCGCGATATGGAAGAGCGATATTTCGTGGCGGGCGAGACGCAAGACATTGCCATCCTCTTCGTCCCGTCGGAATCGCTCTATGCCGACCTCGCCGAACATTTCGAGGACGTCATCCAACGCGCGCACCGGGCGCGAATCCTCATCGTCTCGCCTTCGCTCCTGGTGATGGCGGTGCAGGTGCTGCAGGCGATCGTGCGCGACGCGCGGGTGCGCGAACAGGCGCATGCGATCCAGATCGAAGTGCGCCGTCTCGTCGAAGACGTCGTGCGCCTGCGCGAACGCGTCGGCAAGCTCGCAACGCATTTTGGCCAGACGCAGGAGGATCTGGCGACGGTCGCCACCTCCGCCGACAAGATCGCCAGACGCGGCGAGCGCATCGGGAACATGGATTTTGCCGCCACTCCCGCCGAGCCGGCCGAGCTCGGCAAAGCGGCGGAATAGGTGCGGGATTCAGGTGCCGCGCCTGAGATTCGGCGAGCCATTTGCTTAACCGCGCGGCAGCGCCGGAGATTTTTGCTCAATTTCTGGGCGTTCGCCTCCAATCGGAGCGGGGCGTCGCCGGAAATGCTTTCCTTACCAATGTGTTACGTCATCCGCCAGCTTGGCACGGGCCTTGATAATTTGGTCTGGCACAGCCGGCGCATGGACGGCCTGGGCAAGGCGGCGACCCCTGCCTATCTGCGGTGCGATCCGCATTGGGGACGGATTTGAGTTCGCTCTTCTCACTTCTAAGCATCCGCCGGATATGTGCTTCCATCATAGAGTTGAGGGCCTGACATGAAGACTGCCGATGAAGTGCTGAAGGCGATCAAGGAGAAGGACGTCAAATATGTGGACTGCCGGTTCACGGATCCGCGTGGCAAGTGGCAGCATGTGACGTTTGACGTTGCGATCATTGGTCCGGAGACGTTTTCCGAGGGGTTGATGTTCGACGGTTCCTCGATCGCCGGCTGGAAGGCGATCAACGAGTCGGACATGTGTTTGATGCCGGACCCGACCACGGCGGCGATGGATCCGTTTTTTGCCGCGCCGACGATTTCGATCGTCTGCGACATTATCGAGCCTTTGACGGGCGAGCCCTATAACCGCGACCCGCGCGGCATAGCCAAACGCGCCGAGGCCTATATGGCCTCGACCGGCATCGGCGACACGGTCTATTTCGGTCCCGAGGCGGAGTTCTTCGTCTTCGACGACGTGCGTTTTGCGACCGAGCCCTATAACACCGGCTTCGTCATCGATTCGATCGAATTCCCCTCGAACACGGATACGACCTACGAGGGCGGCAATCTCGGCCACAGGATCAGGACCAAAGCCGGCTATTTCCCGGTGCCGCCGCAGGATTCCGCCCAGGACATGCGCAGCGAAATGCTCGCCGCCATGGCGCAGATGGGCGCCAAGACCGAGAAGCACCATCACGAAGTGGCCGCCGCCCAGCATGAACTGGGCCTGAAGTTCGGGCCGCTGACCACGATCGCCGACCATCTGCAGGTCTACAAATATTGTATCCATCAGGTGGCGCAGAGCTACGGGAAGACCGCGACCTTCATGCCCAAGCCCGTCTATGGCGACAACGGCTCGGGGATGCATGTGCATCAATCGATCTGGAAGGGGGGCAAGCCGCTCTTTGCCGGCAGCAAATATTCGGATCTTTCCGACGAATGCCTCTATTACATCGGCGGCATCATCCGCCACGCGCGCACCTTGAACGCCTTCACCAATCCCTCGACCAACTCCTATAAGCGCCTGGTGCCGGGCTTCGAGGCGCCGGTGCTGCTCGCCTATTCGGCGCGCAACCGCTCCGCCTCCTGCCGCATCCCCTATACGTCGAACCCCAAGGCCAAGCGCGTCGAAGTGCGCTTCCCCGATCCCGCCGCCAATCCCTACCTCGCCTTCTCGGCGATGCTGATGGCGGGCCTCGACGGGATCATGAACAAGATCGATCCGGGCTCGGCCATGGACAAGGACCTCTACGATCTGCCGCCCAAGGAGCTGAAGAAAATCCCCACGGTCTGCGGCTCGCTGCGCGAGGCGCTCACCAACCTCGACAAGGACAGAACCTTCCTGAAAGCCGGCGGCGTCTTCGACGACGACTTCATCGATAGCTACATCGACCTCAAGATGCACGAAATCCTGCGCTTCGAGATGACTCCGCATCCGGTCGAATTCGATATGTACTACTCAGTCTAGGCGATCTCCTCTCCTCCTCCCAAACTCAGCGCTCCCCGCAAGGGAGCGCCTTTTTATGCGCGGCATACGCCGCGGCGCTGGACAAGCCGCGCGGTCGCGCTAGCTTTGGGCCCGGTATATGCTTCGGACGTGGCGGCGGGCGCCGGGCGCGCGCGCCGCGGCGATGGGGCGGGCAATGGCGTTCGACTTCGTCTTCGGATCGGCGGTGCTGGCCGGATATTTTTTCTATCTCGTCTACGGGCTCGTCCGCGCTCTTTTGCGGCACGACCTTACGTTCCGCCGAATCCACGGCCGTTAGGCGAGCGCGTCGGATTGGCAGCCTCCTCCCGATCCTTTCCTGGCTTGCTTTGCCGCCTGCTCGGCCGGGTAGCGGCCGGAACGAGCCAGGCGCGCCTTTCGCCCATCGCTTGGGGGGCTTTTCTTTCGCCCGCCCAGGGATTTCCGGCTCGGCGGCGCTAGTGGCCGCCGCCAGGTTGGCGCGGTCAGGGGCTATTTCCGGCCGGCTCAGGCCTTCCCTAGCCTGCCTCGCGCAAATGAAAACGCCGGCCTGGCGGCCGGCGTTCTGCGATGCTCTGAAGCGGCTCTTAGAACTTTAAGATGACGTCGCCGGCAACCGTGACTTGGTCGCTCTTCGTGCCGAAGCCGGCGCCCGGACCCGTCTGCACCAGATCGAAGGGCGTCGTGCCGTTCAGGGACGCGTCGTAGCGCACCTCAGGCCGGAAGATGACGCCCTTCAGATAAGGAATGGTCGACGGAATTGTCGGCGTGATGTTCAGGCCGCCGGTCAGTTCCAAATATGTCGTCGGCCCCTGCGTGATCACGGGCGAAAAGCCGCCGGGAAGAACATATCCGTGTTCCGAATCCGCGAAGCCAAAGCCGGCCGGATATTCCCCGACGAATGCGCCCGTGTCGTCGCGAAACACCTCTGCGCGCCCATTGATCTTCAGCCAATCAATCGGCGTCTGGTAGGAGGCATAGCCCGCGGCACCATAGGTTTCGTCCAAAAGGCCGTCGTCCCGGGTATAGTTGCCGTCGAGGGTAAGGGTCAGCTTGTCGGTGGCCGTCCAGGTGATGACGATGTCGTTGGCATAACGCAGCGCAGAGTTTCCGCAGATGCCGCAGCTATAGACTGCCGGCACCTGACCCGCGCCATTCGGCTCCAGCCCACCAGTGAAGAATGGATCTTCAGGCCCGATATGGGTCGTCGCCAATACCGTGACCGCGCCGCCGGGGCCGAGCTTGTTCAGCCCGACGCCGCCTTCGAAGGCCGGCGCGGCATTATTATCCCCGTAAGGGAAGCCAATGCTCGTGTTTTCGCCGCTGACGACCGAGGCATAGAGGTCGACCGTCGGATTGACGTGAGCGATCGCCAACACGCCGGTATCCTGGAAGGGCTCGGCGTAGTTGAAAATATACGAGTGCGAATAGAAGAGGTTGAGATCGGATTCGATGACCTCGGCGCCTTCCAAGGTCGGCCATTGGCCGGCCTTGAAGTCGATACCGCCATCGAAGATCCAGGGCGTATGCGCCTGGGCATAGGCTTCGACGACAGTCAATTGATAGCTGCTGTTGATGCAGAATTCGCATTCGCCGAGATAATGCGTGAAGCGCGCGTCCGTCCCGTACATCAACTGGAAGGCAAAGCCCACGTCATAGACGGGCTTCGACGAATCGATCGGTCGCTGCACTGTCAACAGGCCTTGGTTGAACATGGGCGTATTGGCCTTGTCATCGAACAAACCGCCCCAGTTCAATCCGCTCGGCGGGCTGTCGGGATTGCCGGTGATGCCGGCGTCGAGCTCACCATTGACGGTGATCGTCGACCACCAGGACGGCGGCGGCGGAGGCGGCCCCTTGGTCGTCGGCAGGTCGGCCGCCGCCGCGTATCCGCCCGTCGCAATCATGCCGGCGCAGAGCGCTGCCGCCGAAAAAAACCCGCGCAAAAAGGTCATGTCTTGCCCCCGCTAAAGAACCCGCGCCTTGTCACATAAGGAACATATTGCCGGGGGGCGTTCAATCGAGCTTCGCTGTTTCGACTTGCTTTTCCGGAACGCGGTGCTTTCTTGCAACGGTTGGTCTCATCGCGCGCCAACTTGCCTTTGCAAACGGCAGACTCTGGGCAGTTCTTGATCTTTCAATACTTGCGCCGGAAAACGCAATTTGGAGCGCCGCCGAGCCGAATTTCGCAGGATTTAATGCCGCGCCGGCTCGAATTGACGCCAAGTTAGGGATGCAGCGCGGCCAAAATGGCGTCGAGCCCGTCCGTGAGCGCCGCCGGTCCCGGCTGCAGGATCAGCGCCGACTTGATCTCGACGATTCTTTTGTCCCGCACGGCCGGGATGGCGGCAAAACCCGGCCGGGCGCCGATCCTTTCCGTGACGACCTTTTTGCCGCACCAGGAGGCCAGGATGACGTCCGGGGCGGCGGCAATGACCTGCTGCGGCGAAACGATTCGGTCCTTGGCCGATTTCTGCCCGCGCAGCTCCGCAAAAACGTCGATTCCGCCGGCGATTTCGATGAGCTCGGAAACCCAGCCGATTCCGGCGATCAGCGGATCGTCCCATTCTTCGAAATAGACTCGCGGCCGGTCTTTACCGCGCACCGATGCCGCCACCGAATCGAGCCGGCGGTGAAGCGAATCGGCGAGCGCCGCGCCCTTCTCGGGGGCACCGACCAGCGCGCCCAGCGCGCGCACCATCGCCAGGATGCCGGCGACATCGCGCTGGTTGAAGACATGCACGGCGAGCCCGGCGCGGACGAGTTCGGCGGCAATGTCGCGTTGCAGATCGGAAAAGCACAGGACGAGGTCCGGCTCGAGCGCGAGGATCTTGGGAATGTCGGCGGAGATGAAGGCGGAGACGCGCGGCTTCTCTTGGCGTACCCGCGGCGGGCGCACCGCATAGCCGGAGACGCCGACGATCCGCTCCTCTTCGCCGAGGAGGTAGAGGGTCTCGACCGTCTCTTCGGTGAGGCAGACGATGCGATTGGGGGGAAATTGGCGCATCATCTCCTCGGGATTGAAGTTTTTCTCTTGCGAACGAAACGAAGTGATCCAGCCTGAATTGCCGGCTTGCTTCGGATTTCGCGCTCCGCAATGACGCTTCTTACGCGCTCTCTTTCGCCCGCACCGCGCGTTTGCGCTCGTTCGGATCGAGCACGGCCTTCCGCAGCCTGATCGACTTCGGCGTGACTTCGACGAGCTCATCGTCCTCGATATAGGCGAGCGCCTTTTCCAGCGTCATCTGGATCGGCGGCGTGAGCCGCACCGCCTCGTCCTTGGAATGGGTGCGGATATTGGTGAGCTGCTTGCCCTTCATGACATTGATTTCGAGATCGTTGTCGCGCGTATGTTCGCCGACGATCAT
>JASHVQ010000005.1 GCA_030044485.1 Methylovirgula sp.
AACCCGCTTTATCACGCCTTGATCAGCCGCTTCGAGGAATTGACCGGCTGTCCGGTGCTCGTGAACACGAGCTTCAACGTGCGCGGCGAACCCATCGTTTGCACGCCGGAAGACGCTTTCGCCTGCTTCATGGGCACGGAGATCGAGTTTCTGGCGATCGGCAATTGCGTGCTTCGCAAAGCGGCGCAGAACCCGGAGCTGGCGCGCGATTACAAGCATGTTTTCGAACCGGATTGAGCAATGCTCGCCCCGCGGATCGCGGCAAATCGCGCTTACACTCCAATTCGCGCGCCAGGTTGCTCGCGGCCTCTTCGCCAATCACCGAGTCTTTACTTCGCGCTCAAAGTGCGCAGTTTGGCGTCCGCGAGGTCCAAGGAGAACATGATGTCGCCAGCTTATCGGCGCCGGCTGATCATTTACCTTGTCATCCCCATCGGCGTGGGCCTTGCCGCCTACCTTCTGACCGCCTTGCCTTACACGAAATACACGCGCGCAGGGTATGAATTGCTGGCCTTTCTTCTTGTCGCGGATCTCGCCGCCGCCTCGGCCGGGGCGTGGCGCAACGCGGCGATCGTGGCTGCCGCCACGATTTTCGGTCTCTCGGCGATTGAATTTGCCTGCGCGGCGATGGAGCCCGGCGATGCCATTTATGCGCGCAATTTTTCGACGTCCGATCCCGTTCTCGGCTGGCGCTCCTTGGTACCCGGCGTCTATCGCAGCTATAAGATCAGCGGCGCCGGCCAACTCATCTACAGCGCCGACTATACGATCGACAACCATCTCCTGCGGCGCACGTTATCAGGCACCGGCGGTCCCGGGGTCGCTTTCTTCGGCGACTCGCTGACCTTCGGCCAGGGTCTGGCGGATGCCGACACGCTGCCGCAGATCTATGCCGACTTGAACGGACGCAAGACGGTTGTGCTCAACCTCGGCTTTCCGGGCTATGGGCCGCAGCAGATGTTGCGCGCGCTGGAGACCGGACTCTTCGATCCTCTCCTCGCCGGTACGAAAATCTTCATCTTTGAAACCGCCGCTTGGCACGCCGAACGTGCCGCTTGCCGCCCCGGCTTCATGGCACGTGCGCCGCGCTATGAGCTTCGCGACGGCGAGCCAGTCTTTGTCGGCGCCTGCGGCGAGGGCATAAATCAGGTCTTCCGGGAAGTCGTCTTGGGTAGCAAGACCTATCACCGCCTCTTAGAGCCCATTTTCGACGCCGCCCGTCCCCAAGACGTGGAGATTTATGTCGCCGAACTGCGGCGCAGCGCGGAACTCGCCAAACAGAAATATGGGGCACGGCTGATCGCGCTCTATATTTCCGAAAGCGACCGCTACCTGGCTCCAACCGGATTTACGGATGCGCAGATCAAGAACAAGTTGCGGCAATCCGGCGTCGAGGTGGTCGATGCGACGCTCGACCCGCGAAACTTTCCGGCCGGTACGCTGTTCAAGATTCCAGGCGACGGTCATCCGACCGCGATCGCCAATCGCGCCCGCGCGCAGATTTTGGAGAACTATCTTTCGGAGGTAAAGACCACCGCGCGGTAATGAACCGGCTCAGACCCGCATAGGCATCAGCACGTAGAGCGCGGGCGCCCCCTCGCGGTCGAGCACCAAGGTGGGCGAGCCGGGGTCGGCGAGTTTGAAGAGCGCCGTGTCGCTGTCCAGCTGGTCCGTGATGTCGAGCAGGTAGCGGGCGTTGAAGCCGATATCGAGGGGCGAGGCGTCGTAATTGACCTCGAGTTCCTCGACCGCCGAACCGGAGTCGGGATTGTTGACGGAAAGCGTGAGCTTGCCATCCGCCATGGCAAGTTTGACGGCGCGGCCGCGCTCCGAGGAAATCGTCGAAACGCGATCGACGGCGTCCTTGAACTGCTGGCGCTCGACGGTCAGGTATTTGTCGTTGCCGGAAGGAATGACGCGCGCATAATCAGGAAACGTGCCGTCGATGAGCTTGGTGGTCAGCACGACGTCGTCGAAGCTGAATCGCGCCTTGGTCGGCGAGATCTCGATCGTCACGTCCTGCGCCAAGTCCTCGATGAGCTTTTGCACCTCCATCACCGCCTTGCGTGGAATGATGACGCCGGGCATGCCGCTCGATCCGGGCGGCGCCGGAATTTCGATCCGCGCCAGTCTATGTCCGTCGGTGGCGACCGCGCGCAGCACCGCCTGGCCGCCCGAGTCGGTCGAATGAAAATAAATGCCGTTCAAATAATAGCGCGTCTCTTCATTGGAAATTGCAAATTGCGTCTTGTCGATGAGCTTTTTCAGATCTGCGGCGGAAAGCCTGAATTTGTGCGTGAAGTCACCGGTGGCGAGATCCGGGAAATCGCTTTCCGGCAGCGCCTGCAACTGAAAGCGCGAGCGCCCGGAGCGCAGCAGCAACTGTCCGGCATCGTCGCCGCCTTCGAGCGAGACCTGCGCGCCTTCCGGCAATTTGCGTACGATCTCGTAGAGGATATGCGCGGGAAGCGTCGTCGCCCCGGGTTGGGCGACGTCCGCCGGCAGGCGTTCGGTGACTTCGAGATCGAGATCGGTCGCCTTCAAAAGCACCGAACGGCCTTCGGCCGCAAAGAGAACGTTGGACAGGATCGGAATCGTCGTGCGCCGCTCGACGACGCGATGCACATGGCCCAGCGCCTTCAGCAGTGCGGCTCTTTCGAGGGTGACTTTCATGAGGCGAACCCGATCTTCTCGACGCGTCCGTGACGGGCGGCGAGGCCGCCGCGCAGGGGGCGCAACTCTGGCGCGGCCATGGCCAAATCGCAAGCGCCGCCGGCCGCAATGCCCAATATTCCCAGCCGCTCGGGCCGGAACCGGGCGGGCTCCCGCGGCAAAGCCACTTTACCGCCCCTTAATCCGCCGCCTCTAGGCTCAAGCCGCGCGTTCAACCGCGACGGTTTCGAGGCAAATTCGGCAGGCGGCGTACGGGCATGGCGAAAGGCAGCTTCGAGCGGCGCGAACCGGTCTTCGACGCAGAGCCGCGGCGGCGCAAGAAAAAGTCGCGAGGCAAGCGGCGCTCGTTCTTCGGTGCGCTCCTCTATTGGTTCCTGATGCTGGGCATTTGGGGCGCGGTCGGCGCGACCGGCCTTATCGCCTATTATGCCGCGCAGCTTCCGCCCATCGATCAGCTCGCCGTTCCGAAGCGCCCGCCGAACATCGCCATTCTGGCCGACGACGGCACGCTTCTCGCCAACCGCGGCGATACGGGAGGCGCGGCGGTACCGCTCGCCGCATTGCCGGACTATCTGCCGAAGGCCTTCGTCGCCATCGAGGACCGGCGTTTCTACCAGCATTGGGGCGTCGATCCCGTCGGGATCCTGCGCGCCATGTTGCGCGACGCGACCGGCCGCGGCTCGATGGAAGGCGGCTCGACGCTCACCCAACAGCTCGCCAAGAACCTTTTCCTCACGCAGGAACGCACGCTTTCCCGCAAGATCCAAGAAGCGATCCTCGCCGTCTGGCTCGAGCACAGATATTCGAAGGACCAGATCCTCGAACTATATCTCAATCGCGTCTATTTCGGCGCCGGAGCATTCGGCGTCGAGGCCGCGGCGCAGAAATATTTCGGCCACGGCGCGCGCCAGGTGACGCTTCCCGAAGCCGCCATGCTCGCCGGACTCATGAAGGCGCCGACGCGCCTTGCCCCGAACCGCAATCTCGACGCCGCCACCGAGCGCGCCGCCGAGGTCGTCAAGGCGATGCTGGAGGAAGGCTACATCACCGCCGCGCAAGCCAAGTTCGCCCTCGCCAACCCGGCGCGTCCCGCCGGCCAGAAAGGCGCGGACTCGATCAATTACGTCGCCGATTATGTCATGGACCAGCTCAACGACACGCTCGGCGATATCGACGAGGACATCGTCGTCTCGACCAGCATCAGCGCGCCGTTGCAGGCGGCGGCGGAAAAGGCGCTGACCGAAGAACTCGACGCCAAGGGCGCGAAATACGACGTGAGCCAGGGAGCGCTCGTCGCGCTCGCCCCCGACGGCGCGCTGCGCGCGCTGGTCGGCGGGCGCAGCTACGCCGAGAGCCAATTCAACCGCGCGGTAGCCGCCAAGCGCCAGCCGGGCTCGGCCTTCAAGCCCTTCGTGTATCTCAGCGCGCTCGAACGCGGCCTGACGCCCGATACGCTGCGCGAAGACGCGCCGATCGACGTGCACGGCTGGCAGCCCGAGAATTACCACCGCGATTATATGGGCCCGGTGACGTTGACCACGGCCTTGTCGCTGTCGCTGAATACGGTCGCGGTGCGCCTCGGCCTCGAAGTCGGGCCGGCGGCGATCATCCGCACGGCACATCGCCTGGGCATCACGTCGGATCTCCAATCCAACGCCTCGATCGCGCTGGGCACGTCGGAAGTCACGCCGCTCGAACTGGTCACCGCCTACGTGCCGTTTGCCAATGGCGGTCTCGGCGTCGAGCCCTACGTCATCACCAAGATACGCACGGCCAAGGGGCGCTTGCTCTACGAGCATCACCTCGAGCCCGGGCCGCGCCTCATCGCGCCCGAACATGTGGCGATGATGAATACGATGCTGAAGGAGACCCTGCTGACCGGCACGGCGCGGCGCGCCGAACTGCCGGGGTGGGAAGCGGCCGGCAAGACCGGCACAAGC
>JASHVQ010000097.1 GCA_030044485.1 Methylovirgula sp.
GGCCCCATGCCGAGCATGCCGTTCTCGCTTTGCAACTGCACGTCCATGCCGGGAGGGATGTAATTGGAGACGAGAGTCGGGATGCCGATGCCGAGATTGACGTAATAGCCGTCGCGCAATTCCTTCGCGGCGCGTTCGGCCATCTGTTCGCGTGTCCAGGCCATCCTCTTCTCCCTCAGGCGGCGACGCGGGCACGCGTCGTGCGCTTCTCGATCGGCTTCGGCGGATTGGGCGCATGCACGATGCGCTGCACGAAAATGCCCGGCGTATGGATCTGCTCGGCATCGATCTCGCCCGGTTCGAGCAGATGTTCGACCTCGGCGATCGTCAGCTTCGCCGCCGTTGCCATCATCGGATTGAAGTTGCGCGCCGTCTTGCGAAAGACGAGATTGCCCTCGCGATCGGCCTTGTAGGCGTGAACCAGGGCGATGTCGGCGAAAAGCCCGCGCTCCATCACATAGGTTTCGCCGTCGAATTCGCGCAGCTCCTTGCCGTCGGCGATGATCGTGCCGACTCCCGTCTTGGTGAAAAAGGCGGGAATACCCGCGCCGCCGGCGCGGATGCGCTCGGCGAGCGTGCCCTGCGGGTTGAATTCGAGCTCGAGTTCGCCGGAAAGATATTGCTCGGCGAAAAGCTTGTTTTCGCCGACATAGGAGGAAACCATCTTCTTGATCTGCCGGGTCTCGAGCAGAATGCCGAGCCCCGCGCCGTCGACGCCGGCGTTGTTGGAAATGACGGTCAGATCCTTGGCGCCGAGCTCGCGGATGGCTTCAATCAAGCTCGTCGGGATGCCGCACAGGCCGAAGCCGCCGGACATCAAAATCATTCCGTCCTTGAGCACGTCCGCCAGCGCGGTTCGCGCATCGGGATAGACTTTGTTCATCGCCGCCTCATGCCCGGTTGCGTTTTCCTAGGCCGCCCCGTGCGGCAATGCAAGAAGCTCGCCGCAGCGTCACGAATTTGTCGGATCAGGCCCGGATCGCGACCAGAAAAAGGCGCGGAAAGCGCAGCAAGACTTTGCCGTCGGCGCATGGCGGATAGGCGCCGGCGATCCGCTCCGTATAGGCGGCAAGGAAGTCTTGCGTCTCGGCGGCGTCGAGCAAGGCGAGATAAGGCCGAAGCGCCGTCGCCTTCATCCATTCGACGATGGCTGGCGCATCGGCGAGCGCATGCTGATAGATCGTCTGCCAAATGTCGATGCGCGCGCCAAAGGGGCGCAGTAGATCGTAATAGGCTTGCGGCGCGGCGATCGTCTGTCTCGCGTCTTCGGCGCCCGCGAGCCGCTTCGACCATGCGCCTTCTTCCGCGATGTCGCGAATGAGAACCTGCGCCGGCTCGGCGAGATTGTCCGGGACTTGGACGGCGAGACAGCCGCCTGACGCAAGCGCCTGCATCAGCGCGGCGAGAACATGCCGATGATTCGGCACCCACTGAAAGACGGCATTCGAGAACAAAAGATCGGCGCGACGCTGCGGCCGCCAGGTGGCGAGATCGGCCGCCTCGAAACGCGCGGCGGGCAGGGCGCGGCGCGCCTGCGTCAGCATGTCGGGCGAGGAATCGAGGCCGATGATCTCGGCGCGCGGAAAGCGCTCCGCCAGCAACGCCGTCGAATTGCCCGGACCGCAGCCGAGATCATAGACGAGACGCGGATCGGCCAGCGGAACTTGCGCGACAAGATCGCGGCCCGGGCGGGTGCGCTCGTCGCCATATTTCAGATAAAGCGTCGCGTCCCAGCCGGGGGCTTCAGCTGCGCTTTTCATTCGGGCTCCTCGCGGACAAGACCGGCGGCGCGATCGCACTGCGCCGCCGCGGTCCGTCGTCCGATGCCGATTTGCCATCGGGCCTTGCGCCACGCGGCGCGCTGCACGATCTAAAGCCGGTGCGCCGATTAAATCCGGGATTGACGCCTGCGTGGTTGAACATCGTCATCATGCTGCGGCCGATATGGCCGGTGGGAAGGCCCGCGATCCGGTCTGCGGGATGAACGTCGATGCGGCGACGGCCGAATATCATAGCGAACATGACGGGGCGACCTATCATTTCTGCTGCGCCGGCTGCCAGGCCAAGTTCCGCGCCGAGCCGGGCAAATATTTGGCCGAAGCCGCGCCAGAACCCAGGGTGCCCGAGCAGGCTTACGACGTCATCTACACCTGCCCGATGCATCCGCAGATCCGGCAGACCGGGCCGGGCAATTGTCCGATCTGCGGCATGGCCTTGGAGCCGGCCGGCGTCCCCGAAGCCGGCGCGCCCAATCCCGAATTGACCGATATGACGCGGCGCTTCTCAATTTGCGCCGCGCTTGCCCTGCCGCTCGTCGTCCTCGACATGGGCGGACATGTTCTGGGGCTCGATCGCTTCGTTGCGCCGCAAGTCGCCGTCTGGATCGAGTTCGTGCTCGCGACGCCCGTCGTGCTCTGGGGCGGCGCGCCCTTTTTCGCGCGCGGCGCGGCCTCGCTGCGCAACCGGGCGCTCAACATGTTCAGCCTGATTTCGCTCGGCGTCGGCGCGTCCTATCTCTACAGCCTTGCGGCGACTTTCGCCCCCGGACTCTTTCCGGCCGCCTTGCGCGAGCATGGCATAATCCCGGTCTATTACGAAGCCGCCGCCGTCATCACGGTTCTCGTTCTGCTCGGACAGGTTTTGGAACTGCGGGCGCGCGAGAAAACCGGCGGCGCCATTCGCGCCCTGCTCGATCTTGCGCCGCAGACGGCGCGGCGCATAAGCGCCGACGGCGGCGAGGCGGATGTGGGGCTCGATGGCGTGAAGATCGGCGACCGCCTGCGCATCCGCCCCGGCGACCGCATACCGGTCGATGGAATCGTTCTCGAAGGCAAAAGCGCGGTCGACGAATCCATGGTCACGGGCGAGTCCATGCCGGTCGAGAAAGGCGCCGGCGCCAAGCTGATCGGCGGTACGATCAACGGCAGCGGCAGCCTCGTCATGCGTGCCGAAAAAGTCGGCGCCGACACGATGCTGGCGCGCATCGTCGCCATGGTGGCCGAAGCGCAGCGCAGCCGCGCGCCGATCCAGCGCCTCGCAGATCTCGTCTCGGCCTGGTTTGTGCCGGCGGTGATTCTCGTCGCCGTCGCGGCCTTCGCCGTCTGGATGACGTTGGGGCCGCCGCCGGCCTTAGCCTACGCGCTCGTCGCCGCCGTCTCGGTCCTCATTATCGCCTGCCCCTGCGCGCTCGGACTTGCCACGCCCATGTCGATCATGGTCGGCGTCGGCAAAGGCGCGACGGCCGGCGTTCTCATCAAGAATGCCGAGGCTCTGGAGCGACTGGAGAAGGTCGATACGCTCGTCGTCGACAAGACCGGCACGCTCACTGAAGGAAAGCCGCGCCTCATATCGGTCGTGCCGAGCCAAGGATTCGACGAGGCCAGGGTGCTGGGCCTCGCTGCCAGCCTCGAACGCGGCAGCGAACATCCGCTGGGAGCGGCGATCCTTTCCGCCGCGCAGGCGCGCGGCATCGCGCTGGAACGCGTGGACGATTTCCGGGCGATCACCGGCAAAGGAATCGTCGGCACGCTCGCCGCCGGCCGCGCGGCGGTCGGCAATGGAGAGCTGCTGCGCGAGCTCGGCATCTCCGAGGCAGGGCTAGCGGCGCGCGCCGAGGCGCTGCGGCGCGACGCTGCGACCGTCATGTTCGTTGCTTCCGGCGAAAAGCTCGCCGGCGCCATCGCGGTCGCCGATCCGCTCAAGGCGACGACGAAAGCCGCGCTCGCAAAGCTGCGCGAGGACGGCATCGAGATCGTGATGCTGACCGGCGACAATCGCGCCACAGCCGAAGCGGTCGGCGCCCAGCTCGGCATTTCCGAAATCGAGGCCGAAGTTCTACCCGAGCGCAAGAACGCCGTCGTCCGGCGCCTGAGAAGCGCCGGCCGTATCGTCGCCATGGCCGGCGACGGCGTCAACGATGCTCCGGCGCTGGCCGAGGCCGATGTCGGCATAGCCATGGGCACCGGCGCGGATGTCGCCATGGAAAGCGCCGGCGTCACGCTCGTCAAAGGCGATCTTGCCGGTATCGCCCGCGCCCGCGCCCTCTCGCAAGCGACGATGCGCAACATCCGCGAGAATCTCGCGCTGGCCTTCGTCTACAATGCGCTCGGCATTCCGCTCGCCGCGGGCGCGCTTTATCCGGCGTTCGGCCTTCTCTTGAACCCGATCGTCGCGGCGGCGGCGATGAGCCTCAGCTCGGTCTCGGTCATCGGCAATTCGCTGCGCCTGCGGATGCTGCGGTTGTAAGCGCCGCTTCGATCCGCGAAGGCGCCCCTCCGGGACCGAGACTCGTCCGAAGCCGGGGAATTGGGGCTTTGAGTCGGAATCGACGGCTGTTTGTCAGGCCGACGCCGGGGCGCCGGTCTTTTCGCGAATGACCGCGCTGGCGGGTACGTCGAGTTCCCAACAGACGCCGTCCGGCGCGAAGATCGCCTTCGAATGGCCGCCCAGCGCCTGTCCGGCGATACGGTCCATCACCATTCGCCCGAAGCCTTTGTGGGCGGGCAGAACGACCGGCGGTCCGCTCTGCTCCTTCCAGCGCATCTGCATGCGCCGTTGGTTGGCTCCGTCGATGACGACCGTCCAGGAGACGGTGACCGTGCCGCCCTCGACTGAAAGCGCGCCGAATTTCGCGGCATTGGTCGAGAGCTCGTGCAGGGCAATGCCGATGTTCTGCGCCGCTTCCGGGAGCAAGACGAGATCCGTTCCTTCGAGATGGATGCGCTTGTCGAAGAGTTCGTCGTAGTGCTGCAACTGCGAGCGGATGAGCTGGACGAGCGACGCGCCGGCCCAGTCGTCGCTCAACAGTAAATCGTGCGAGCCGGCAAGCCCGCTCAAGCGTTCGCTAAAACGCGCCACGAATTCTTCGGAGGTCGTATGCGGCGACAAAGATTGCCGCGCCATGGCCTGGATCACGGCAAGCAGGTTTTTGGAGCGATGCGTCAGCTCGCGCATCAGGAAGCGCACATGCTCTTCGCGCTGCTTCTGCGCCGAGACGTCGCGGATAATGAACGAGCCGCCGAAATGGTTGCCGTCGGTTTGGCGCATCGGCGCGCCGCGAATCCACACGTCGATGATATTGCCGTTTTTGTGTTGGCGTTGCGTCTGGTATTCGATGGCCTCGCCCTTGGAGAGACGCTCGATCATCGCGGTGCGTTCGGAAACGAGGCCGGGCGGTACGAAGAAGTCGCCTTTGCGCCCCAGCACTTCGTATGCGGCAAAGCCGAACAATTGCTCGGCCCCGTAATTCCAGGTGCGGATTCTGTCGCTCGGATCGATGCTGACAATGGCGTCGATGGAGGAGGCCACGATGGCCGCAAGCTGCGCATTGCGCGACTCGGAATTCTTGTGCTCGGTAATATCCGTGCACAGGCACAGGATTCGCTCGATGCGTCCAGTCACGCCTTCGATGAAGCTGCCGCGTGCGCTGACCCAGACCACGCTCTCGTCGGCGCGCCTTATCCGAAAATCGCGCTCGAACTTGCCGCCGTCGCGCAGCATGCGCCGATATTCTTCGAGCAGCGCCGCCTTGTCGTCCTCATGGACGCTGTCCAAGAGCGAATCGAATCGCAGTCCCTTTTCGCCGCTTTCGGGGAGCTGAAAAAGCTCGGCGAATTCCTTCGTCCAGGAGGCGCGTCCCGTGGTCAGGTCGCAATCGGCGACCGCCAAGGCGCCGGCTTCCTGAACAAGCCCAAGGCGCGCCTCGGATTGTCGCAGCGCGGCGCGCGAGGCATGCAGGGCGCTCAGAGTGCGGACGAGCGCGACGAGTTGGCCGCGCGAGAAGGGCTCGACAAGCAAGGCCTCGGCCTCGGTTCCATCCGAAATTTCGGCGTCGTCGGCGCTGGCGAGGCGCAAAATAGGCAGGGTGGGGTCGCGGGCGCGAAGCGCCGCTATGGCATCCGGGTCGGAGCTCGCGTCGAGGATGACGAGATCGAAAGCCTCGCCCGCCAGCGATTTCGCGCCGGCCGCGGCCGAAGTCACGAAGCTCGGCTTGAGGCCCGCCTCCTCCAAGAGCCGCAGACCTGCACTGCGAGGATCGCGGGAGATCACCAGAAGCTTGGCAGTCATGTGCATCGAACGCAACCCCGCCGGCCCGGCATTCTCTGCCGTCCGGCGCTATGCCTATGCTGCGGGCCGCTCTTCGTTCCCGGCCGACCCGCACATAGCCGACATCGCCTCACATAGGGCCTGTAGCAAAGCGGGTCTATGTTCCTCAAATCAATTCGACAGTTTTCAAGAGCTTAGCTCCAGCGGCTCGCATCTTGAGCGCGGCGCTTGAGCACAAGCCAAGAGGGGTGATCCGCAACCTTAAGTCCGCTGACTTATAGCCTTGGTTCTGCTGCCGCTATTGCGGCCCCGTTCAAGGGATTCGCCGCATCCCATCCATAAGCCACGTAATGGAAGCGCAAGCTGAGCGCGTCGATCAGCAGCAGACGGCCGATGAGACCCTCGCCGAAGCCGACGATCTCGCGAACGACTTCAAGTGCCATCAGCGCGCCAAGCATGCCGGCCAGCGCGCCGAGCACGCCGCTCTCGGCGCAATCCGGCACGGCGCCTTGCGGCGGCGGTTCGGGGAAGAGGCAGCGATAGGTCGGATTGGGCGTGCCGAGCGGCGTTTTCTCGAAAGGCCGCAGCGTGGTGAGCGATCCGTCAAAAGCGCCGATCGCGGCGGTTACCAAGGGCCGGCGCTCGTAAAAGCAGGCGTCGGAGACGGCATAGCGCGTCGGGAAATTGTCCGATCCGTCGGCGACGAAATCCCAACCGGCGACGAGTCCGCGCGCGTTCGCGGCGTTGACACGCAGCGCGATTGCCGTGACCTTCACATTCGGGTTGAGACGCGTCACGGCTTCCGCCGCGCAATCGACTTTCGGACGGCCGACGTCCTCCGTCGTAAACAGAACCTGCCGCTGCAGATTGGAGAGCGACACGCGGTCGTCATCGACGATGCCCAATTCGCCGACCCCGGCGGCGGCGAGATATTGGATCAAAGGCGCGCCGAGCCCGCCCGCGCCGATTACCAGAACGCGCGCGGCTTTCAGCTTCTGCTGGCCGGGGCCGCCGACGTGGCGCAGCACGAGATGGCGCGCATAGCGTTCGACTTCTTCGGGCGAAAACATGCCGCCCATCTAATACCGATGCGCGCGAAAATCGAATCCCTAGCGCGCCAACTCCCGCAGACCGCTGCGGATCAGCGCCGCGGCCTCGGCCTCTTCGCCGAGCGCGGCGCGCGAAGTTGCGACGGCGTTCGCGGCCTGAGGGCGGCTATAGCCAAGCCCGACCAGCGCGGCGATGGCGTCTTCGACGGCGGGCATGTCGCGGGTCGGCGCCGCGCTCGGCGAAGAGGCGGCGGCGGCCTTGTCCTTGAGTTCGGCGACGAGCCGTTGCGCAAGCCTTGGGCCGACGCCGGGGGCGCGCGAAATCGCCGCCTTGTCCTGCCCGGCAACGGCCGAAACGAGCTCGGCAACGTCGAGCGCGCCAAGAATGGCGAGCGCCAGCTTCGCGCCGACGCCTTGCACGGTCTGCAAAAGCCGGAACCAGTCGCGTTCCGCGTTGCTCGCGAAGCCGTAAAGGCGGATCGAATCTTCGCGCACCTGCGTTTCGATGGCGAGCGAGATTTCGCCGGAGCGCGGCAAACTCTGCAGCGTGCGCGGCGAACACTGCACGACGTAGCCGACGCCATGCACGTCAAGGACAATGAAATCCTCGCCTATCGAATCGAGCTTTCCTGTGAGCTTGCCGATCATGCGCTGCGCGCCGCCCTCGTCGTGCAATAGCGTGCGTGCGTGATCGCAACCGCCAGCGCGTCTGCTGCGTCCGCGGAAAAACCGCGCGCCGCGCATTTGGGAAGCAGGACTTTCACCATCATGGCGATCTGCGTCTTCTCGGCATGCCCCGTGCCGGTCAGCGTCTTCTTGATGAGATTGGCGGCATATTCGGCGACGGGCAGGCCGGCCAGCGCCGGCACGACGAGCGCGATACCGCGCGCCTGGCCCAATTTCAGCGCCGATTGCGGATCGCGGTTGACGAAAGTCTCTTCGACCGCGGCTTCATCCGGCGTGAATTCGGCGACGATGCGCGACAGCCCTTGATGCAGATCGCGCAGGCGGGCGCCGAGCAACGTCGCGCCTTTCGATGAAACCGTGCCGCTTGCGACGTAGGAAAGATGCGAGCCGCAAAGATCGACGATTCCCCAGCCCATGTTGCGCAAGCCAGGGTCGATGCCGAGGATGCGAATCGCGGCGCGAGCCATGCTCCGCTCATAGCTCCTTTCGCGGCCTTTGCCCACGCCTCGGGAAAGGCGCGGGCCGCTTTCAATTCTCGGTCAGCAGGCGCTTCAAAAGGTCGATTTCTTCCGAAAGCCGTCCGTCCGTGCCGGCCAGCGCCTCGATCTTGCGAACCGCGTGCAGGACAGTGGTGTGATCGCGCCCGCCGAAGCGACGCCCGATTTCGGGGAGCGAGCGCGGCGTCAGCGTCTTTGCGAGATACATCGCGATTTGCCGCGGGCGCACCACGTTGGCCGTGCGCCGGGCCGAGAGAATGTCGGCCTTGGTGACGTTGTAATGGCTGGCGACCAGCTTCTGGATATCTTCGATCTTGACCCGCTTGGGCTCGCGCGTGCGGATCAGATCGCGAATCGCGGCTTCCGCCGTTTCGACCGATAGCGGCATGCCGGTCAAGCAGGCATGCGCGACCAGACGGTTGACCGCGCCGTCGAGATCGCGGCCGTTGGTCTGGATGGCGCTCGCGACATAGCTCAGCACCGCGGACGAGATCTCGAAATTGGGATGCAGAAGCTTGGCCGCCGCGACCCGCGCTTCGAGCAGCTTGACCCGCAGGTTCTCGTCGAGGGTTCCCATCTCGACGCACAGGCCTCCCGCAAAGCGCGAGCGCACGCGCTCGTCGAGGCTTTCGAGATCGGCGGGCGGCCGGTCGGCGGCGATGACGATCTGCCGGCGCGCGTCGATCAGCGCATTGAGCGTATGGCAGAACTCCTGCTGAATGGATTTGCCTTGCAGGAATTGCACGTCGTCGATGATGAGAATGTCGATGGCCCGCAGCCGCTCCTTGAACGCGATGGCCGTCTCCGCCTTCAGCGCGCAGACGAAGCCGTGCATGAACTTTTCCGCGGTAAGATAGATGACGCGGCGTTTGGCGGCGGTTGCGGCATGGGCGATCGCCTGCAGAAGATGCGTCTTGCCGAGCCCGACCGCGGCATGCAGATAGAGCGGATTGAAGCGCAGCTGCTCGCCGGGCTGCGCGAAGGCAACTTCCTGCGCCGAGGCATAGGCGAGCTGGTTCGATTTGCCGACGAGAAAGGTCGAGAAATTCAGCCTTCTATCGAGCGGCGAGCCTGCCAAAACCTCTCCCTCGGCCTCGCGCGTGCCGGGCTTGGCCTTGCTCTGCCCGTGCGGCGCGGAAAAGCGCTGTATTTCGGAGGAAGAAGGTTTGGCCGAGATCTGCGGATCATAGGCTGCGGCGAATTCGGGCGGCGGGCGCTCCGGCTCGCCGACGCGCGGCGTCATGGGTCGCGAAGACGAGCGCACGCTGATCGCGATCTGCTTCACATTGCGGAATTCGCCGCCGAAGGCCGTCAGAATCTTCTCGGCGTAATGCATCTGAATCCAGTTCTTCAGAAACTTGGTGGGCACCGAAAGGTAAGCGACATTGTCCTCGACCCTCTCCAGTTCGAGGCGCGCGAACCAGGAGCTGAAGACGGCTTCTCCGAGTTCGGCGCGCAGACGGCGGCAGATGGCCGACCACGAGTCCTCTTTGAGAGCGTCACGGGAGTCGTCGCTGGATTTTCGGGATTCATTTCTGCGTGGATTCAGCATCGTTCTTCTTCTTGCAATAGAGGAGCCTTCGGCGCGGCGAGCGCCGTCCGACGCAACAGGACCAAGAAGGAAGCGCCTTACGCTGGAGAATGGAGGCTGAAGCGGACGCCGTGGGGAGGCGAATGGTCCACGCCAGAAAACCCCTTCCCGCGTGTCAGCGCGTCAACACTGTCGGTATCGCGAGAAGAAACGATGAATGGGGCAGACGCGCCGGAAATAGTTTGAGTTCAACCGGCCGATCGCAAACGTGCACATGGTCAAAAGACCCCATCTTCGAAACCGTAGTTTCGAAGTCCAATTCGCCAAAACGAGAGAAAGTCTAACCGCGCCGAACGCTCTGTTTGCCCTCTACCGCCTGCCTCGAATGTTCTTCGCCAACCCTGTCGCGCATTTCTCGGCACAAATCCGCACTGCGTGTGACCACGCCACGCGACCGATGCTACTAGGGAAACACGCTCGAGAGATCCGCTCGAACACTCGCGCAATCGGTACGCCCGACAGCGCAGAAACATTAACATAGAACTCTTGGCTCGCAACAAGCTTGTGTCATCAAAATTTCACCGCCGCGAAACTGCGCCGATGCGACGAACGAGAAAGGCACGCGGCGCTTTCCGTAAACGCCTGATTTGGCGCAAATCTGCGAAGTTATGCACGTCGATAAGCGCGAATTCGGAGCGCCGCCGCCGTCGAAACGCCGCGTGTGTCACGGCGGCGCAAAGCCGACGCCGGACATGCGCGTTTTTTGTCAAAAAAACGCTTTACCTTTAAATCTTTGAATCACATAGAACTTGAATGCGAAGCATGGTGTGAAGAGCGCATCGAGCTTGCAGACGCGCAGCGCGTGGCGGCCGCTCGTCGGTGCGCCGCAAGAAGAATTTGACATTCGAGCGTTATGTTTCTGTCGTCGCGGTGCCGGTGCGCTCGTCGCAAGGCGCAGCCTGACTACGGCGCGCCTGCACCGCGTTTGGCACGGCCATTCGTCTCATTTCTTGAGGAAAATCTCGAGTGTTTCGAGGCGATCGGCCTCGCGCGCCGGCTTGTCCCAGCGGATGCGATTGATTCTCGGGAAGCGCATCGCAACGCCGGACTTGTGGCGGCTCGAAAGGTTCAACCCGTCAAAGGCGATCTCAAGGACGAGCCCGGCATCCTTTCCATGCTCGATCTCGCGCACCGGTCCGAAGCGATTCATCGTGTTATCCCGCACATAGCGGTCGAGTTGTTTGAGCTCGGCGTCCGTGAAACCGAAATAGGCTTTGCCGACCGGCACGAGCTCGTCGCCCGCCTCGCCCGCCTGCCATACGCCAAAAGTGAAATCGGAATAGAAGGATGATCGCTTTCCGTGGCCGCGCTGCGCGTACATCAGCACCGCGTCGATGCTGAAGGGATCGCGCTTCCACTTGTACCAGAGGCCCTTGGGGCGGCCCGGCACATAGATCGAATCGGCGCGCTTCAGCATCACGCCTTCGATCGCCGCCGCATCGACGCCGGCTCCGGCCGTTGCCGGATCGCGGCGCGCCGCCGCAAGCCAATCCCAGGATTTGAAATCGATTTGCGGCGAAAGATCGAGCCGCGAGGCCCCCGCACCGCCGACAAAGGCTTCGAGCCTGCGGCGTCTTTCGAGATAGGGCAGGGCCCGCAAATCCGCGCCGTCGCAGGCCAGCAGATCGTAGGCGCGCAAATGCGCGGGATAATCGCCTAGCAGCGTCGCCGAGACTCTCTTGCGGTTGAGACGCTGCTGCAGCACGCCAAAAGATTGTACGAGGCCGTCGCGGCGGATCAGCAATTCGCCGTCGAGCGAAAAGGCGCGATAGGGGAGCGCGGCGAGCATTTCGACGAGATCGGGAAAGGCCGCCGAGACGTCTTCGCCGGTGCGCGAAAAGAGCCGGACGATTTTTGCGCCGTTGCGGCCCTCGCCGACCGCGGCTTGCACCCGAATCCCGTCCCATTTCCATTCGGCGCGGAAATCCGCGGGAGAGAGTCTGGCAAGATCGTCCTCTTCCAGCGCGTGGGCGAGCATCGCCGCGAAAAAGGGCGCCGGATCGTCGATGAGGGGACGCGGTTTCCGTCCTTCGAGCCAGGCGAAAAGCTCGAGATAGGGCGGCTTCAGCGCGTGCCAAAGATCCTCGATCTCGTTGACGCCCTTGCCGCCGAGCTCGGCAACCGCCTGTTTGGCAAGCCGCGCCGATGCGCCGATGCGCATCGCTCCGGTGATCAGCTTCAAGAGCGCCCAGCGGCCGGTCTCGTCGAGCCCGTCGAGAAACTCGGCGAGAACGCGCGGCAGCTCGACCTTGCCGGTCTCGGCAAGGGCATGCACGACCTCGGTCAAAGTCGGCGGATGCTCTGCCGCCCCGCCCGGGTTTGCCGGCCAGAGCAGAGCCGCGGTCTCCGAGAGGTCGCCGACATAATCATAAGAGAGCGCGAAGAGAACCGGATCGACCCGTTCGCCGATCAATGCTTTGATGAGGCCGGGCTTGGCATGGCGGAAGGACAGCGCTCCGGTCAGCGCCGCGAGCCCAAAGCCGCGATCGGGGTCCGGCACATCGCGGAAATAATCCCTCATGAGCCTGAGTTTGCCGAGGCGAGAAGGGTCGCGTTGCAGGCGATCGAGTAGAGCGGCAAAACGGTTCACGCCGATGTCTCTTCCGGCGCCTCGTCCTCGCCATAGCCCTTGATATGCAGCGGTTCGGCATCGAGGCCGCGCGTTTTGAAATAATGGACGAGCGCGTCGGCCGCGCCATGCGTGACGAGAAGCTTCGAGCATCCGGTCTCGGCAATCGTCGCGCAGAGCCCGTCCCAGTCGGCATGGTCGGAAATCACCAGCGGCAATTCCACTCCGCCTTGGCGGGCTCGGGCGCGCACCCGCATCCAGCCGGAGGCGAAGACCGGCAAGGGCTCGGCGAATTTACGGCTCCAAAGATCGCCCAGGGCGGCGGGCGGACAAAGGACGATTTCGCCGGCCAAATCGGCGCGCCCCGCAACCTTGCGCAATTCGCCGAGGACGACGCCGCGGCGCGCATAATAATCGGTCACGCGCTCCAGCGCGCCATGCATGTAGATCGGCCGTTCGTAGCCGGCGGCGCGCAGCAGCGCGATCAGTCGCTGCGCCTTGCCGAGCGTATAGGCGCCGACGAGATGCGTGCGCTCCGGAAAGAGCCGAAGAGAACCGAGCAGTTTCTCGATTTCTGCTTTCGCGTTTGAATGGCGGAAGACCGGCAGGCCGAAGGTCGCTTCGCTCACGAAGCAATCGCAGGCGAGCGGCTCGAAAGGCGCGCAGGTCGGATCGCTCTCCCGCTTATAGTCGCCGGAGACCACGGCGATTTTCTTCGCATCGGCGACACGGATTTGCGCCGAACCTAGTACATGCCCGGCAGGATGAAAGCTGACGTCGACGGCGTCGATGCGCAGGCTTTCGCGATAATCGATCGGCTGCGTGCTGCCTGCGAACCCGTCTCCATAGCGGATCGCCATGATGGCGAGCGTATCGGCGGTCGCGAGAACCTTGCCGTGGCCGGGGCGGGCGTGATCGGAATGCGCGTGCGTGATAAGGGCGCGCTCTACGCTGCGAACCGGGTCGATGTAGAAATCTCCCGCCGCGCAATAGAGGCCGGCGGGTTTGAGCGCCAGGAGATCTGCGGCTTGCATGGTCGACAGATAAGCGCTTGCCCGCGCCGTTGCGACGTGCAACGAGGCTCAGCCGCCCCAAAACGGCAAAGAGCAAGCCGGGTCGCGGCTTGCTCTAAGACGTGAGGCCGCCGCCGGGGCGGCGCGCCTAGCTTCGCTCACCAGTAATAGGGATAGCCGCCGTAATAGCGATAGCGGCAGCCGTACGGATAGCCGTAATAGCCGTAATAGCCGCAGCCGTAATAGGGATACCCATAGCCGTATCCATAGCCATAATAGGGATAGGCAAGGGCGCCGAGTGCCAGGCCCCCGACGAAACCGGGTCCCCACCAGCCGCCCCCGCCCCAGCCGCGATGCCAACCACCGCCCCATCCGCCGCCGCCCCATCCGCCGTGCCATCCGCCGCCGCCCCATCCGCCGCCCCAACGCGCGTCGGCCGGAGTCGTCGTCACGGCCAATGCGCCACCGAGGGTCGCAGCGACCGCCGCGGTGGCAATGGCCTTTTTCAAGAATGTCGACATGATCTGCTCCTTCTCCCATATCGGCTTCACGCTTCGGATCAGGATGATCGCCGGGCCCGGCGCTGGTTGCGCTCCAATCGCACGATCGGGGATGGCGGGAGCGCCCGCTTGGCCGAAGCGAAAGCCGTTTGCTTCGATCCTTTACCTTTTTACCACGTCGCAAGGCGGCTGAACTGCCGATGAATTCGGCAGCCCGCCCAGCGGTTCCAGCCTAGTATCTGGGGCTTCGCCGCAGCAAGTAAAGGCTCGAAGCCTGGTGAACGGCTTGTCCATGGGTCTTTTGAACCAGTCCCCTGTCCTGTTTCGCTCCTCGGGCGACCTGATCGCCGACCGGCGCTTCACTTATGCGTGTGATTACGCCGCGGGCGGCGACTTCATGGCCGCCGCGGAGCTTTTCGAACAGGCTATCGCCCGCGCCCCAAGTTGGACCGCCGCCTGGTTCGCACTCGGCGCGGCCTGTGAGGAGGCAGGTTCAGGCGAGGCCGCGCTCCGCGCCTTCGCGCGCGTCACGGAGCTCGATCCAAACGACGAATTCGGCGCATCCCTGCGCCTTGCCAGGCTCGGCGCGGCGACGCCGGCGGCCGCGCCTTGCGCCTATGTGAAGGCGCTCTTCAATCAATATGCCGAAAGATTCGATGAGCATCTCGTCGATGAACTTGCCTATCGCGCCCCCGGCCTCTTGGCGCAAACCCTTGCCGGCCTCGGACGCGACGACTTTGCGCGTTGTATCGATCTCGGCTGCGGCACCGGCCTTTGCGGCTCAGCCTTCCGCGACCGCGTGGGATATTTGACCGGGGTCGATCTTTCTCCGGCGGCGATCGAGGCGGCGCGCGCCAAAGAAATCTACGATCGCCTCGTCGTCGAAGATCTCAACGACTTCTTGTCGGCCGAGCCCGAGGCCAGCGTCGATCTTTTGCTTGCAGCCGACGCGCTCGTCTACATTGGCGATCTTTCGACGGTCTTCGCTCAGGCGCGGCGCGCCTTAAAGCTCGACGGCCGGTTCGCGCTTACTTTGCAAAGCGGGGAAAGCGGCTTTGCCGTCGGGCCGGATCTGCGCTTCGCGCATGCGCCGGACTACGTGCGCGAACTCGCCGATTCCTCGAACCTCGCCGTCGCCGGCTTGACGCAGGCCGCGTTGCGGCGCGAGGCGGGCCGGGACGTTCTCGGCCTCGTCGTCGTTCTCAAGCCGCGCTGACGCGAAGACTCATGGCTTGCTTTTGTCTTCAAGGGCGAGCGTTTCGCGCGCGCTCGATCTCAGCCGTTGCTCGATCGGCGCGGCGAGGCTTGCCAGCAACCAGGGCAATACGATCTCGATGCGCACGCTCCGCGCCAGGACGTCGATATGCGCCTTGACTTCCTGCGCCAGCGCGACGACCCGGATATCGGCGCTGTCGCCGTTCCACGTCATCTCGGAATGTGCGAGCTTGTCGACATAGGACGAACGCAGATGCTCGAGCATGGCTGCGATGCGGCGCCGCGCCTCGGCGGCGGGAAGATCATGCGGGACAGTGACGACGATTGATCGCATGGCACTCAAATGCGCGCCGTTTGACCGAAAAGGACGCGGCGCGCTTCCTCGTCCATGGGCGGCGGGCTCGGGCTGATTTCCTTCGCCTTGGCATAGGCGGCGATCGTCCCCGGACGCGCGGCGATTGCCTCAAACCAGCGTTTCAGATTCGGAAAGTCGTCGAGGTTTTGTCCCTGCGCTTCATGCGGCACGATCCAGGGATAGCAGGCCATGTCGGCGATCGAATAATCTTTTGCGAGAAAAGCCCGGTCCTTCAGCCTTTTGTCGAGCACGCCGTAAAGCCGGTTCGTCTCTTTCTGATAGCGCTCGATCGCGTAGCCGAGCTTTTCCTTCGCATAATTACGGAAGTGGTGGCTCTGCCCGGCCATGGGTCCGAGGCCGCCCACCTGCCAAAAGAGCCATTCGAGGGTCTCGACGCGCCGGCGCGTGTCTTCCGAGAGAAATTTGCCGGTCTTCTCGGCGAGATAAAGAAGGATCGCACCCGATTCAAAGACCGGGATGGGCGCGCCGCCATCCTTGGGGGCGCGGTCGACGATGGCTGGAATTCGGTTGTTGGGAGAGACGGCCAGGAATTCGGGCGCAAACTGATGGCCTCTGCCAATGTTGATCAGGTGAATCGTGTAGGGCAGGCCCGCCTCTTCCAGGAACATCGTGATCTTATGGCCGTTGGGCGTCGTCCAATAATAAAGCTCGATCATGCCGGGCCTCCTTGCCGCGACGCTATATATAAGCATCGCGGCGCTTTATGAGCGGCCCTCGCCTGCGGCGAAAAGCGCCGCGAGTCCTTCACGGTAGGTCGGGAAGGCGAGCGTCAGGCCGAGCTTTTCTTTGAGCTTGCGGTTCGAGGCGCGCTTGTTCTCGTCATAGAAGCTGCGCGCCAGGGGCGAAAGATGCGCTTTTTCGATGCGCAGTTCGGGCGGCGGGGCGATGCTCAAGAGTTTCGCGGCATAGGCGACGACGTCTTGAGGCGGTGCGGGCTCGTCGTCGGCCACGTTGAAAATCCCGCCGATGCCGTCGTCGGCAAGCGCCGCGGCGATCGCCGCGCCGATATCTTCGACGTGGATGCGGTTGAAGACCTGTCCCTCTTTGACGACGCGCCGCGCCGTGCCTTCTCGCAGCGCGACGAGTGCGTTGCGGCCGGGACCGTAGATGCCGGCAAGCCGCAGAATGAAGAGCTTTTTGCTGCCGTCCTTGGCGAGCGCGCTCCAGGCTTTTTCCGCCCTCAGCCGCGCGATCGAGCGCGCATGTTTCGGCAGCGGCAGGCGGGTCTCGTCCACCCAGTCGCCGCCGCGGTCGCCATAGACGCCGAGCGTCGAAAGGTAAACGATGGTCTGCGGCCGCTCGATCTTCGCAAGCACGCGGCCGAATTTGGCAAGCACCGGATCGAGCGAGGCGCCCGGCGGAACCGAGACGAGCAGAACGTCGCTCTCCGCCAATGTCTCGATCATGCTCGGCTCGGCCGCCTCGCGGTCGAAGCCGAAAGTCCTGACGTCGGCAAAGGACTCCGCCTCGGCGCCGCGCACCGTCGCCGCGACCGCGTCGAACGAAGAGCGATGCCGGTTGAGAAAATGCCGCGCCGTGTATCCTAGGCCGAAGACGAAGAGATTCATGGGGCGAGGCTCGGCGCCGGCGCACTGTCAAGCGCCGCCGCCCATTCCAAGCGGACCTGCGCGTCGATCTCGCGCCTCTTAAGATGCGCGAGCGCCGCCAACCGCGCCGGGTCAAGGCGGCAGAGCGCCCAAACCGCCATGGCCCGCACCAGAGGCGATGCGTCGGTCAGCCGCGCCTCGACCAATGGCACGAGCGCGGCGTCGCGTGAATTGCCGGCGGCAATCAGCAGATTGCGCAGGAAACGCGGCAAGCCGATGCGCTTGACGGGGCTTGCGGAGAAGAGGAGGCGGAAACGCTCCTCGTCGAGCGCAAGCCAATCGGCGATTTTCGGCGCAAGGAGGTCTTCGCGGGCTTTGAGCTTTGCTTCGCGGGCGCTTCGCGCAAATTTGTTCCACGGGCAGACGGCGAGACAATCGTCGCAACCGAAGACACGGTTGCCGATCGCGGCGCGAAACTCGGCGGGAATATGCCCCTTGTGCTCGATGGTCAGATAAGAGATGCAGCGCCGCGCATCGAGAAGATAAGGCTGCGGAAAGGCGCGTGTCGGGCAGATGTCGAGGCAGGCACGGCACGAGCCGCAATGGTTCGCCTCTGGCCTATCCGCATCGAGCCGCAGATTGGTGAAGAGCGCGCCGAGGAAAAACCACGAGCCAAGCTCGCGCGAGACGAGATTTGTATGCTTGCCCTGCCAGCCGAGGCCGGCCGCTTCGGCCAGCGGCTTTTCCATCACCGGCGCGGTATCGACGAAGACCTTGAGGTCTGCTCCCGAGGTCCGCGCCGCAAGCCAGGACGCGAGCAGCTTGAGTCTTCCCTTGATCAGATCGTGATAGTCGCGGTGCCTCGCATAGACCGAGACATTGGCGTGCGACGCTTCGGCGAGCAGCGCGAGCGGATCGCCTTGCGGCGCGTAGCTCATGCCGAGAAGGATGACGCTCTCGACCTCCGGCCAGAGGGCGCGCGGCGATGCGCGGCGTCGGCGCGTCTCCTCCATATAGTCCATGTCGCCGGCAAAGCCCGCCGCAAGCCATGCTTCAAGCCGCGGAGCGGCCTGCGGTATCGCGTCAGGCGAGGCAATTCTACAGAGATCGAAGCCGAGCGCGCGGGCCCTCCCGGCCAGCGCCGTCTTGAAATCGGCGCCTAGAAATCGAGGTCGGCGTAGACCGGCGGCGGGCTGATGCCCGGCACCCGGTCGGCGAGCAGCGCGCGGAAGCTCTTGCGCGATTTCACCCGCGCGTACCAGAGCTTGGCGGTCTCGTCCTCGTCCCATGGCACGTCGCCCAGAAAATCGACCACCGAAATATGCGCCGCGGCGGCAAGGTCGGCATAGGTGAGCCTCTCGCCGGCGAGCCAATTCCGCTGCGCGCAAAGATAGCCGATATAGCGCAGATGATAGCGGATATTGGCGCGCGCGGCGCGCACCAGCTCCATGTCGGGAGCGCCGCCGCCCGTGCTCATGAAGCGCTTATAGACCTTTTCGGTGACCAGAAAATTCGAGACTTCGCCGTAGAATTTCTGCGTGAACCATTGGACGAGCCGGCGCACTTCGACGCGCGCCGCCGGATCCTCCGGCAAAAGCCGGTTGTCGCCCAACGCCGCGCCGCCCGTCTCGTCCAAGAATTCGGCGATGGCCGCGGCGCCCGGCACGATGAGGCCGCTCGCGTCGATCAATACCGGCGTCTCGCCGGCCGGATCGAGTGCCAGAAACGTGGGGTCGCGCTCGAACGGCTTCTCCTCGATCAGCTCCGGTGTGATCCCGTATTCGGCGAGCGCCAGCCGGATAAAGCGCGACTGCGGGCAGAGAGGGTGGTGGTGAAGCGTGGTGGGCATGGGCGGGGATGAGAGCGGCGGGATTGCCGGATCGCGAAATCGCGGGATCGTAGAGAATAATCCGCGGATGCACGCAGGCTAGGTCATTCGTCGCCCTTCTCGAACAGGACAGCCTCGATATTGTGGCCGTCGGGATCGTGGACGAAGGCCGCGTAGCCATAGCCCTCGCGCCGCCCCGGCTTGCCGTTGTCCTTGCCGCCGGCTTTGAGCGCCGCGGCGTGGAAGGCCTGCACCGCGCGCCGGCTCTTGGCAAGGAACGCGACGTGAATTTTGACCGTACGCGCTTTCTTGGAGATCCAGAAGCTCGTGTGGCCGCCCTCGAAAAACCCGGCGGCTTGCGGCGAATA
>JASHVQ010000098.1 GCA_030044485.1 Methylovirgula sp.
CGCGCACCGTGCAGCAGATGCAGCCGTTGTTCATCTCGAAAATTTCCTCGTCGGCGCCCACGACGAGATCGTTGTCGATGCCGATCTCGCCGAATTCGTTGACGATGACCGCGAATTTCTTGCCATGCGGCTCGCTCAAGATGCGGTTCAGCAGCGTCGTCTTGCCGGCGCCGAGGTAGCCGGTGAGCACGGTGACGGGAATTTTTTCGGCCATGCAAAACTCCGATCAAGAAGGGGACCGCGCCGGGCGACGCAAGACGAGAGACGGATGAGCCGCTGATATGGTGTCGCATAATGGCAATATTAATGCCGCAGGTCGGTCTTTCACGCTTGCACAGGTTCGCCGCGATATTTGCGCCAGCCCGCGGCGCGCAGCCGACACGCTGGGCATTCGCCGCAGCCATAGCCCCAAGCCTGTCTTTGGCCGCGTTCGCCGAGATAGCAGGTATGCGTCTCTTCGACGATGAGGTCGATCAGCGCGGCGCCGCCGAGTTGCTCGGCGAGCTTCCAGGTTTCGGCCTTGTCGAGCCACATCAGCGGCGTATCGAGCACGAAATCCTTGTCCATCCCGAGGTTCAAGGCGAGTTGCATGGCCTTGATCGTGTTGTCGCGGCAGTCGGGGTAGCCGGAATAATCCGTCTCGCACATGCCGCCCACGATGCGGCGCAAGCCGCGCCGATAGGCGATCGCGGCGGCGAAGGTCAGGAAAAGGAGATTGCGGCCCGGGACGAACGTATTGGGCAGCCCGTCGGCCCCCATGGCGATTGCCACGTCGTGCGTCATGGCGGTCGCCGAGATCTGCCCCAACACGCCGAGCTCGACGCCATGGTCTTTGCCGAGCCGCGCCGCCCAGCCGGGCTTGATTGCGCCGATTTTGGCCAGAATCTTCGTCCGCTGGTCGAGTTCGACCCTATGGCGCTGGCCATAGTCGAAGCCGATGGTCTCGACCCGAGCGAAATTCTCGAGCGCGAAAGCAAGACAGGTGGTCGAATCCTGACCGCCGGAAAAAAGCACGAGCGCGTCAGTCATGCCTGCCCAGACTCTCGTAAGTCATTGTTATCGCATGGCCTCTTCCCGGCATTTTGCACCTTTCCCGGGCCCGGCGCTATTGCGGATTCGGTCCCGATGGTCCATTTTAGCTCTGGGAGGTTGGCGGTGGACGCACCACTCGCCAACCGGGTCAGGTCCGGAAGGAAGCAGCCCAGACGAGACCGGGCGGGTCTCTGTCCAGCCTCCCACCTTTTCCCGGCTTAGCTCAATGGCCAGTCCCGACGATGACCTCGGCTTTCATGTGTTGAAAGAACCGGCGGACTGCATCTTGTGGAGAGAGCCCGGGCGGATCAATGGTCCGACGAAGCTTTTTGATTGTCTCGAAACTTTCGAAGACGACAGCCATCTGAAACGGCTGCTGCTCAAATGTCGGGAGTGTGGCCAGCTTTATTTCTATGAATTCTACGAGTGGATCGATTGGGAGGAGGGCGACGATCCGCAATATTGGACCTATATTCCGGTCGAAACCGCCGCCGAGATCGAGATGCTGAAAGAGGCGTCGCCTTTTGATCTGATGCGCTTCACGCCACGCCTGCAAAGGGACTTTCCGAATCGTGGCAAGGCGCCAAGACTAATCTGGATCAGGTGACCGCCTTAAACTTTACCGTGCATGGCTGAGACGTCGAAACACGAGGATACTGAGAACGCGCTGCCGCTCGCGCGCGAGGCCGTGCCGTATCTTGTGCTGGCGCGCAAATATCGGCCCGCCAGTTTCGAGGATCTCGTCGGCCAGGGGCCGATGGTCAAGACGCTCTCGAACGCCTTCGATCTCGGGCGCATCCATCAGGCCTATCTGCTGACCGGCGTGCGCGGGGTCGGCAAGACGACCACGGCGCGGATTCTGGCACGCGCCTTCAATTACGAACTGCCGGCAGGCGGCGGCAGGCCGGCGATCGCGCAACCGACGATTCACATGCCGGAACTCGGCGTGCATTGCCAGGCGATCATCGATTCGCGCCACGTCGACGTGATCGAAATGGACGCCGCCTCGCATACCGGCATCGACGACGTGCGCGAGATCATCGAGAACGCGCGCTATCGGCCGGTGCTGGCGCGCACCAAGGTCTATATCGTCGACGAGGTTCACATGCTCTCGAAACAGGCTTTCAACGGCCTGTTGAAGACCCTGGAAGAGCCGCCGGAACATGTGAAATTCATCTTTGCGACGACCGAGGTCGAGAAAGTTCCGGTCACCGTGCGCTCGCGCTGTCAGAGATTCGATCTTCGGCGCATCGAAGCGGACGTGCTGATCCGGCATCTGGCTTCGATCTGCGCAAGGGAAGAAATCGCCATCGAGCCCGAGGCGCTGGCGCTGATCGCGCGCGCTTCGGAAGGCTCGGTGCGCGACGCGCTCTCTCTGCTCGATCAGGCCATCGCCCATTCCAAGGGCAGCCTCAGAACCGAGATCAAGGCCGAGGATTTGCGCGAGATGCTGGGCCTCGCCGATCGTGCCGCGATCATCGATCTCTTCGAGCATGTCATGAAGGGCGATGTCGCCGCGGCGCTTGCTTCCCTGCGCGCGCTTTACGACGCCGGCGCCGATCCGGCGCGAATTCTCGGCGAGCTGGCCGAGTTCGTGCATTTCGTGACCCGCATGAAGCTGGCGCCCGAGGCCGCCAAAGAGCCGGCCGTTACAGAGGAAGAACGCAAGCGCGGCGGCGCGTTTGCGCAAGCCCTGGCGCTGCCCGTGCTCTCGCGCGCCTGGCAATTGCTGCTCAAGGGCCTGCAAGAGGTCAGGGATTCGCCGCACGCGCTGGCCGCAGCCGACATGGTTCTGGTGCGGCTCGCCTACGCCGCCGACTTGCCGACGCCCGACGAAGCGCTGCGCCGGCTCGCGCCGCAGACACCGATCACGGATTCCCCAGGCCCGGTTCGCACGCCCGCTCCGGCGCCGAGCGGCGTCGTGGCCCGCACCGAGGGCGGGGCGGCGGTCGCAAGGAGGCCCGAACCGCAAGCCGCGCAAGGGCCGCAGCCCCGCCTCGCCCGTTTCGAGGACGTCGTAGCCTTGGCCGCCGCGCAGCGCGACATACAGTTGAAGGTGGCGCTCGAACATGACGTGAGGCTGGTGCGCTTCGAGGAAGGCTCGATCGAATTCGCGCTCGCCCCCGGCGCCTCGCCGCAGATCGCCCAGCAGCTTGCGCGCCGCCTGCTCGAATGGACCGGCCGGCGCTGGATCGTGGCCGTCTCGACGCAAGCCGGCGCCCCGAGCCTCAGCGAGCAGGCCGAAGCCGCGGCCTCGGCGGCGCTGCAGGGCGTGCGCGCCGACCCGCTCGTGGAGCGCGCCCTGGCGCTCTTTCCCGGCGCCGAAATCGTCGGGGTGCGCGGCGCCGAAGCATCGGCCGACGTCTCCGGCGACGCGCCGCAAGGCACCGAAGAGGTCGGCTATTCCGATTCAGCCGTGACCGAAGACGATCTATAGTCGCGTGACGGCTTCCCGCGGCGCAGACAGGCGAAGATATGCCCGACCTCATGAATTTGATGAAACAGGCACAGGCCATGCAGGCCAAGATGCAGGAAATGCAGGCCGAGATGGAACGCCTCGAAGTCGAAGGTCAATCCGGCGGCGGAATGGTGCGCGTGACGCTGACCGCCAAGGGCCAGATGAAGGGGCTCGCCGTCGATACCTCGTTGCTCAAGCCCGACGACAAGGACATGCTGGAAGACCTGATCGTCGCCGCCCATGAGGATGCGCGCCG
>JASHVQ010000099.1 GCA_030044485.1 Methylovirgula sp.
GCCTCGCTCCCCGATTTCGATCCCAACAATCCCGTCGATGCGCTCGACCCGGAGCGCATCAATCGGCTCTGCGTCGGCGTCTATGAGATGGGCTCGACGTTCAAGGCCCTGTCGATCGCGATGGCGCTCGACTCGGGCAAGGCGACGCTCGATACCAAGGTCGATGCGCGCGCCTCGTTGCGCTACGGCCGTTTCACCATTCACGACTTCGATGCCCAACATAGGTTCCTGACGGTGCCCGAAGTCTTCACCTATTCTTCCAACATCGGCGCGGCGCGGCTGGCGTTGATGGTCGGCGTCGACGCGCACAAGGCGTTTCTGCGCAAGATGGGGCAGTTGACGCGGCTGCGTACCGAATTGCCGGAATCCGCCGAACCGCTCGTTCCCAAAAACTGGGGCGAGCTCAACACGATGACGATCGCCTTCGGCCAGGGCCTCAACGTCGCGCCGCTCCAGGCTCTCATGGCGGTCGGTGCGCTGGTCAATGGCGGTTATCTCATCAATCCGACTTTCTTGAAGCGCAGCGAGGAAGATGCGAAAAGGGACGCGCCTCGGGTCATTAAGCCGGAAACGTCGGAGAGTCTGCGCTATCTGATGCGTCTCAACGCCGAAATCGGCTCGGCCAAGAAGGCCGATATCGACGGCTATTTCGTAGGCGGCAAGACGGGAACGGCCGATAAGATCTTTCACGGCCATTATTCGACGGACAAAGTGCTGACCACATTCATGGCCATCGTTCCGGCCGACAAACCGAAGTATTTGTTCTTCACGATGCTCGATGAACCACAGGGCCTGCCGGAGACCGACGGTTATCGCACCGCCGCCTGGAATTCCGGCGTAATCACCGGCCAGATCATCCAGCGTGTCGGCCCCATCCTCGGGATGGCGCCACGCTTCACGCCCCCGAGCCAGCCTTTCCCCTTGCTCGCGCAGCTCGGCTACGCTGCGGCCAATCTTCCGGCCCCCGGGAGCCACTGATGCTTTTGTCCGACCTTCTGCCCGAGGCGGGGCTTGCCTCGCCTGGGCCGCGCATCGAAGGCTTGAGTTCCGACAGCCGCGCGGTCGGCGCGAATTTCGTCTTTTTCGCGCTGCCGGGCAGCAAGCGCGACGGGCTTTGCTTTGCGGCCGAAGCCGTCGCGCGCGGGGCGGTGGCCGTCGTCGGCGAACGCGCCTCGGAGACGCCGCTCGCCGGAGCGGTCTTCGTCAAAGTTGCCGAGGTGCACCGCGCCTTGGCGCTTGCCGCCGCGCGCTTCTTTTCGATGCAGCCGGAGACGATCGTTGCGGTCACCGGAACGAGCGGCAAGACGTCGGTTGCCGCCTTCACGCGGCAGATCTGGCTTGCTCTCGGGCATCGCGCCGCCTCGCTCGGCACCCTCGGACTCATCGCGCCGTCCGCAGCAATTTCCGGCGCGCTCACGACGCCGGAGCCTGTGCTTTTGCACAGAACGCTCGACGAAATCGCGCGCGAAGGCGTCACGCATCTCGCGCTTGAGGCTTCTTCGCATGGCCTCGACCAGCGCCGCCTAGATGGCGTGCGGCTCTCGGCCGGCGCATTCACCAATCTCTCTCGCGACCATCTCGATTATCATCCCGACATGGACTCCTATCTGGCGGCGAAGCTGCGTCTCTTCGAATTTCTGCTCGCTCCCGGCCAACCGGCGGTCATCGACGCCGACAGTGATGTCGCCGAAAAAATCATTGAAGCCTGTAAGGCGCGCCGCCTTGCGATCGTCGATATCGGTCGTCGGGGCGGGGTGCTGCGACTCGTCGAAGCAAGGCCCGAGAGCTTTGGCAACCGCCTCATCCTCGAATACCAAGGCAAGAAATATTCGCTTTCCCTGCCCCTGGCCGGCGATTTCCAAGTGCACAATGCGCTTGTGGCCGCAGGACTTGCTCTGGCGACGGGCGGCGAGCCGGATCGGGTATTGCCGGCGCTCGAAAAGCTCGAAGGCGTAGCCGGGCGCCTCGAACTTGTCGGGCGTCGCAAAAATGCGCCGGTCTTCGTCGATTACGCGCACAAGCCCGACGCGCTCGAAAAAGTGCTCGGCGTCCTGCGGCCGCTGGTGCAAAGAAAACTCGTCGTGGTCTTTGGCTGCGGCGGCGACCGCGACGCCGGCAAGCGTCCGATCATGGGCAACGTAGCAGCCAGGCTCGCGGACGAAGTTATCGTCACGGACGACAACCCGCGCTCTGAAAATCCAGCCGCCATTCGCCGCGCCATTCTCGACGGCGCCGCCGCCGTCGACCTATCCAAACTGCGCGAGATCGGCGATCGGGCAAGCGCCATAGCGACGGCGGTCTCCGAGCTCGAGGAAGGCGACGTTCTGCTCGTCGCGGGCAAGGGCCACGAGAGCGGTCAGATCGTCGGCGACAGGACGCTTGCCTTTTCAGATCAGGCGTGCGTACGCGCCGCACTTAAGGATCATGCCGCATGAGCTTCGAGCTGCAATCGCCGCTGCGAGATGCGCTGGAGCCCTTGTGGAGCGCGCTTGCTCTCGTCGGGCCGTTGCGGGCGCGCGTCAGCGGCGGTCTTCCGCAGCCGATTTTTGGGATATCGATCGACACGCGCAGCCTCGTTCCGGGCGATCTCTTCTTCGCCATCAAAGGCGATAAGGCCGACGGCCACGATCACGTCAGGGACGCATTTGCCAAAGGCGCCGTAGCCGCCGTGGTCGATGAGGTCCATGCCGAGGCTTTGAAGGGCAGCGGGCCGCTTTACGTCGTCAAATCCGTCCTGCCGGCACTTGAGGGGCTGGCCGTCGCGGCGCGGGCGAGAAGTGCGGCGCGCATCGTCGCCGTCACCGGCTCGGTCGGCAAGACGACGACGAAGGAGGCGCTCCGCCTCGTGCTTTCGCAGGCCGGCGACACGCATGCCTCGCCTGCATCCTACAACAATCATTGGGGAGTCCCCTTGACTTTGGCGCGCCTGCCGCGCGCCGCGCGTTTCGGCGTCGTCGAGATCGGCATGAACCATCCCGGCGAAATCACGCCGCTTGTCGGCATGGCTCGCCCGCACATCGCCATCGTCACCAGCGTGGCCGCGGTGCATCTCGAATATTTTGACTCGGTCGAGGCGATTGCCGACGCCAAGGCGGAAATCTTCTCAGGCCTTGTGCCCGGCGCGCTGGCGATCCTTAACCGCGATATCGATCACTACGAGCGGCTCGCCAAGGCGGCGCGGCTTTCGCAGGCCGGCCATATTGCGACCTTTGGCGAAAGCGAGC
>JASHVQ010000100.1 GCA_030044485.1 Methylovirgula sp.
TGCGCTCGATCCTGCAGGGCACGAAGCCGGACCTCGTTCTCTCCGGCGTCAACCGCGGCCAGAACGTCGCCGACGATATCACCTATTCCGGAACGATTGCCGCGGCGATGGAAGGGGCCATGCTCGGCATTCCCGCAATCGCGCTTTCGCAATGCTATGGGCCCGATGGGCGCGACGAGATCGATTGGAGTCCGGCGGAAGTTCATGCGCCTGGTCTCATCAAGACCTTGCTTACCGAAGGAATCGACCGCGACGTTCTGATCAACGTGAATTTTCCTGCCTGCGCCGCAGCGGACGTTTCTGGCGTAGCCGTGACCGTACAGGGGCGGCGCGACCTGCAGATGGTGCGCATCGAGGCGCGCGCCGACGGGCGCGGCAATCCCTATTATTGGATCGCCTTCGAGCGCGAGGTTGCCGAGCCGCCTCCCGGCACCGACCTCGACGCGCTGTTCAACAAGCGAATTTCGGTGACCCCCTTAAAACTCGATCTCACCGACGAAGTCTCAGCCGCGCGCTACGCGCAGATCTTCAAAGCGCGCCCTGCCGGATAAGGCGGCTGCCTTGCTTTGAGCATCGCGCGAATCATGAAATCATGAGCCGACTCGTCTGCCGCAGGCTCGGCCGTTGCCGTTGCCGGACGCGGGCACGAGGGGGCAATCGGCTCGGCGTCGGAGATCGAGCGCGCGGGACTCGCGGTGGGCGCGGCGACGGTAAAAGCTTTGCAGGAAATCGATGCGGCTTCGGCGCGCGCCGAAGAGAAGGCCGCTTTTTTGTTGCGCCTGCGTGCCGACGGCATTCGCGATCTCGACCTGTTGCGCGCGCTCGAGAAAGTGCCGCGCGAAATGTTCGTGCCGCATCGGCTTGTCGATCTTGCGCGCCGCGATCTCGCTCTGCCGATCGGCTGCGGCCAGACACTTTCGGAACCGTCGCTGATTGCGCGGATGATCGAAGCACTGGGGCTGTCTCGCGAGCAGCGTGTGCTCGAAATCGGCACGGGCTCCGGTTATGCGACCGCGGTCCTGAGCGAGATCGTCAACGAGATCATCTCGGTCGAGCGTTTTCAAACGCTGGCCATTGCGGCGCGGTTGCGTTTGCAGCGGCTCGGCAAGACGAATGCAACGGTGATCTTCGCCGACGGCTTGATGCTGCCCAAGGACATCGGCCTCTTCGACCGCATCATTCTGCACGGGGCTCTCGAGGACGTTCCGCGAAGCGTTCTCGCTCTCATCGCGGAAGGCGGGCGCATCGTCATGGCGCGGCCGGCGGGCGAAAATTCGCGGCGCCAGCTCGTCGTCGCGATAGATTGCGGCGCACAAGAAGAGCGCGGCGAGACCGAGTTCGGCGCTTGCCGCCTGCAAGCGCTGTTGCCGGGCGTCGCCAGGGTCTTGTGACGTTTAGCCTTCGTTAATCTAAAACCCTATGCATTTCTATGGGATGGCGTTCACCTTAAACGTTCCCTTAACTTGCTTACTTCCTTAATGCGCCCACGACCGTCTCTTTGTGGGTTGCGTCATGGAAAGTCTCGCGTCGGCGTCCGGCTCCAATCTTGCGTGGCGTCTTATCATTGCAGGCTGTCTCGCGGCCTCTTTGGCGGGATGTGCGGATTCGGAGCGAATGGCCGACCCATTCTCGAATCCATTCCGTGGCGACACCGACCCGACGCCGACGGCGAGCATTTCTGCGCCCACGCGGCCCGTGCAGTCTCGCCCGCTCGCCGCCTATGGAACCGGCCAACCGGTCGCTGCCTATGCGGCGCCCGCCTATCCGAGCGAACGCGCCTCGAATATCGCCGGCTGGACCGCCGAAGGCGGCATGCCGATCGTCATGGCCCAGGGCGAGACCGCCGAAATCATCTCCCGGCGCTACGGAATTCCGACCGCGGCCCTGCTGCGCACCAACGGCTTTACTTCTTCGGCGCAAGTGCGGCCCGGAACGCGGCTCATCATTCCCACCTATAATGCGGCGCTTGCCGCGTCGAGCGGCGTCAATCTCGCAAGCCGCGCGCCGCACCGCGCGCATCTCAGATTTGCCAGAGGCCCGGAGGGCAAGAAGCTCAGCAAATCGGCGCGGGCCTATTTGAAGAAGGAAATGCACGCCCAGAGGCATCTGCAGGGCGACACGAGCGCGCGACTTTTGAGGCCGCAGAGCAGACCGGAAGCCAGCATCGCCAAAGGGCATATTGTCGCCGACGCCGCGCCCGCCAAGAAAATGTCTGTCGATACGACGCCGACCTCGAGTCTCGCGGCCGAGGACCAGTCGGCTCTTCCGGATTTCCGCTGGCCGGCGCACGGCCGGATCATTCTCGGCTATCATTCCGGAGGCAATCAGGGGATCAACATCGCGCTCCCCGAGGGGACTTCCGTCAAGGCGGCCGAAGCCGGCGTCGTCGCTTATGCCGGCGACGATCTCAAAGGCTATGGCAACCTCATCCTCATACGCCATCCCGATGGATTCGTGACCGCCTATGCGAACAACGGCGAGATCGACGTGAAGCGCGGCGAGGTCGTCAGGCGCGGCCAGATTATCGCCAAGTCGGGCCAGAGCGGCAATGTCGCTTCGCCGCAGTTGCATTTCGAATTGCGCAAAGGCTCGACGCCCGTCGATCCCACGCAATATCTCGCCGGATTGTGAACGAGGCCCGGATTCTCGGCCGATGTGAGGGCAGCGGGAAAGTTGCCCGCAAAGTCCCGCGCAGCTAGGATGCGGGCAGCCTCACGAGACCCGAGTTGTCGTTTTGCAAAATGCCGGCCAGCGCAAGCACGAATTGCAACACGAATTGCAAAGTGCCGGCCAGCGCAATCACGAAGGCCTTGAGAAGCCGCCGAGCATTTCCGCGGATAGGCTGAAGAGCTACCTGCTTCGCCTTTTCGGCGCATCGGGCGGTCAGGCCCTCGACAGGCTAGCCGAAGTCGTTCCGGTCCCGATCACCGAACTTGCCGCCTCGATTCTTCCCTGCGACAACGGCGGTCCATACGAGAGGGACTGCGAGACCCACAT
>JASHVQ010000101.1 GCA_030044485.1 Methylovirgula sp.
GATGAATGAACCCGTCAGACGAATGGTCGTGCATCGGATGCGGTTCCCAAATCAAAGGCCGGCCTCGCCCCGATTCGCGCCGGGCAGGCTTACTTTATGAAAACATAGATATCGACGGCCAAATTTGGATCCTCCGGCGTAGTCAATTCCGTTAAATATTCTTCGATGAAGAAATCGCGGGCCTCGAGATCCTTTTCGTCCAGGTAGGCGGTGATGAGATCGTAGGTCGAGTCGATGTCGTCATAAGGGCCGCGATGCTGGAATTTTATCGCTTCGCCGGAAGGCGAGGAACCGAACGTAACGTCGGGTGACAATGCGTCCTTGCCGGGCGGCTTGGCGAGAATGGGCACCATGGCCTCATAGGCAAAGCCGTTATCGTCCGTCTGGGTGAAGACGGCGAAGGGCGAACCGGCAGGCTTGAGCCCGGCGGCGTCCATGGCCGCTTTGATCTTGGCGAGCGAATCCTTGATCGAGGCAAATCCGTCGTCCCATTTGGCGCGGGCGGTAAGCATCGCCGTCGTGCGCGAGGGAATGCTGATTGTCTCGGCCGTCGATCCGCTGGGAATGCCCGGCACCCCTTCATCCGGCTCCTCGGCATTGGGGACCGGCGCGCTCGGAAGAAGCGCGCCGGGGGGCGGTCCGGGCGGCGGCGCCTGGGTCGGGCCGGGAGCAGGGCTTGGCGCGGTCTGAACCGGGGGCGGATTGGCATGCGGCGCCGGCGTTTGTGCCCGCAGCGGCGCGGCCAGGACCAAAGCGGCCACAAAGGCCAAGGTCAAGCTTGGCAGCCATTCCCCCTGTCGCATGTGGCCTTTCTCTCCTTTGCCAGACATTTTGGCGGGCGGCGATCGGACCAGATGAGCGCCTGGACGGCCCGTCGATCCGCCAAATTCTTAGCCATGGCCCCGGCTTTTTCCTATATGAAGCTCGGAGCTTGGATGAACAGGCGTTTCATGCATCCTCTCGCCTCTCGGCCGGTCGTGAAGATGAACGGGCTCGGCAACGAGATCCTGATCCTCGACCTGCGCGGGATCGCCCATGAGCTCGATGCCGCGGCGGTCAAGGCCGTCGGGCGGGGCGAACGGCTCGCTTTCGATCAACTCATGGTGCTGCGCACCCCGCACACCGCCGGCACCGAGGCCTACGTGCAGATCTTCAACAGCGACGGCAGCGAAGCCGGCGCCTGCGGCAACGGCGCGCGCTGCGTCGCCTTCGTCCTGCTCGAAGGCACGCCGCGCGAGATCACGAAAATCGAGACGGCGGCGGGCGTGCTCGAATGCCGGCGCCAGGCCAAGGCGAGCTTCTCGGTCGACATGGGCAAGGCACGTTTTTTCTGGCGCAATATTCCGCTCGCCAAGCCGGTCGAAGACACCGGCTCGATCCATTTTGCGGAAATGCCTGTGCCGGCGGCGGCGATCAACGTCGGCAATCCGCATGCCGTCTTCTTCGTCGACGCTCTCGACGCCTATGATCTTGCCGAGATCGGGCCGAAACTCGAACATCATCCGCTCTTTCCGGAACGCGCCAATATTACGCTCGCCCATATTGCCGAACGCGATCACATTGTCGCGCGCGTCTGGGAGCGCGGCGCGGGACTGACTCGCGCCTGCGGCTCGGCCGCCTGCGCTGCGCTCGTCGCCGCGGCGCGCAAGAATCTCGCGGCGCGCGTCGCAACCGTAAGTCTGCCGGGCGGCGATCTCGAAGTCTCCTGGCGGGAAGACGCGCATGTCGTCCTGACCGGCCCGGTGGAGCTCGAATTTGCGACTCAGCTCGATCCCCTGCTTTTCGAAGGCCAGGCCGCGTGACGGCGGCATCTCCCCGGCGAGTCGAGGTCATAAATTTCGGCTGCCGTCTCAATCTTGTCGAAGGCGAGGCCTTGCGCCGCGCCGCGCAAGCCGCGGGCAAATTCGATCTCGTCGTTGTCAACACCTGCGCGGTGACCGCCGAAGCGGCGCGCCAGGCGCGCCAGGCCATCCGCAGATTGAAGCGCGCGGCGCCGGAGCGCGAGATCGCCGTGACCGGCTGCGCAGCGCAGATCGATCCGCAAGGCTTTGCCTCCATGCCCGAGGTGGGGCGCGTTTTCGGCAACGGCGAGAAAGCGCATGCTTTCGCGCGCCCCGCGCCGCGCGTCGATGTCGCCGATATTTTCACGCGCCCCCAGCCTCCTCCGCCGGCGGTCGAAAGCGTCGAAGGCCGTACGCGCGCGTTTCTTGCCGTTCAAAACGGCTGCGAGCATCGCTGCACCTTCTGCATCATTCCTTTCGGGCGTGGCGTTTCGCGCTCCATGCCCGAACGCCGGGTTCTCGCCGCGGTCGAGACCTGCCTCGCCAAGGGCGTGAAGGAAATCGTGCTGACCGGCGTCGATCTTACCGCCTATGGCAACGACCTCGGCGGCCCCAATCTCGGGCGGCTCGTCAAAGCGATTTTGCGAACCGCGCCGGCGCTCGCGCGGCTACGTCTCTCCTCGATCGATTGCATCGAGGCGGACAGCGATCTCCTCGAGGCGCTGGCAAGCGAGCCGCGGCTGATGCCCTATCTGCATTTGTCGCTGCAATCCGGCGACGACATGATTCTGAAGCGCATGAAACGCCGTCACAGCCGGGAAGATGCGCTGCGCTTTTGCAGGGAGCTGCGCCGCGTCCGGCCCGACGTCGTCTTCGGCGCCGATCTCATTGCCGGCTTCCCCACGGAAAGCGGGGCGATGTTTGAGAACACGCTCGCCCTCGTCGAAGATTGCGGGCTCACGCATCTTCACGTCTTTCCGTTCTCGGCACGGCCCGGCACGCCGGCGGCGCTTATGCCGCGGGTCGAGGCGGGCGTCATCGCGGCCCGCGCCCAGCGGCTGCGCGAAGCCGGCGAGGCGGCGCTCGTACGGCATCTTGCTGCGCAGCTTGGCCGGAGGCTCATGCTCCTGACCGAGCGCGGCGGTGTCGGGCGGACGGAGGATTTCACCAGGGTGCGGGTCGGCGACGTCGCGGCGGGCCGGATCATCGCCGCGGATATTGTTGGGCACGACGGGAAGATGCTGGTCGCCGCGCGGGGCGCGATGCACTAGAACTTTCGCGTCGCATTCGGAACTGCCATGGCCGACAAGCTCCGCTCCGTCTCACGCGCGCTGATTTCGGTTTCCGACAAGACGGGCCTCGTCGAATTCGCGCGCGCCCTCGCCGGGCGCGGCGTCGAGATCGTCTCGACCGGCGGCACGCGCAAGGCGCTCGCCGGCGCGGGCATCGCCGCCAAGGACGTCTCCGACATCACCGGATTTCCCGAAATGATGGATGGGCGCGTGAAAACCCTACACCCCAATGTGCACGGCGGTCTTCTGGCGGTGCGCGAAGATCCGGAGCACGAGGCGGCGATTTTGGCGCATGGGATCGCGCCCATCGATCTTCTTGTCGTCAATCTCTACCCTTTCGAGGCAACGATTGAGGCGGGCGCGGACTTCGCGCAATGTATCGAAAACATCGACATCGGCGGCCCGGCCATGATCCGCGCCGCGGCCAAGAATTTCGACAGCGTGACGGTCGTCGTCGATGTGGAGGATTACGCGGCGGTTCTCTCGGAGCTTGCCGAGAACGGCGGCGCGACGCGGCTCTCCTTTCGCCGCAGGCTCGCGCAAAAGGCCTATGCGCGAACCGCGGCCTATGATTCGATCATCTCCAACTGGCTGGCGGCGGAGATCGGCGCGGCGGCGCCCGCCTATCGCAGTTTCGCCGGCCGCAGGATAGAGACCCTGCGCTATGGCGAAAATCCGCATCAGAGCGCGGCCTTCTATGCGATGCCGGCAAGCGCGCCCAGCATCGCCGCCGCCCGCCAGCTTCAAGGCAAACAGCTCTCCTACAACAATGTCGGCGATACCGATGCGGCGCTCGAACTTGTCTCCGAATTCGATCCGGCGCGGCAAGCCGCGGTGGCGATCATCAAACATGCCAATCCCTGCGGCGTCGCGCAGGCCAAGACACTCGCCGAAGCCTATCGTCTGGCATTGCGCTGCGATCCCGTCTCGGCCTATGGCGGTATCATCGCCTTGAATCGCCGCCTCGACGCCGAGACGGCGGGCGAGATCGTCAAAATCTTCACGGAAGTCATCGTCGCGCCCGAAGCGGACGAAGAAGCAATCGGCATTATTGCCGCCAAACAGAATCTGCGGCTGCTTGTGACCGGCGGTCTACCGGACCCGCGCCGCGCCGAACTGACTTTTCGCTCGGTGAGCGGCGGCTTTCTGGTGCAAAGCCGGGACAATGCGGTCGTCGACCAAATGGATTTGCGCGTCGTCACCGAGCGCGCCCCGAGCGATGCGGAACTCGACGATCTCAAATTCGCCTTTCGCGTCGCCAAATATGTGAAGTCGAACGCCATCGTCTACGCCAAGGGCGGCGCGACAGTCGGCATCGGCGCGGGTCAGATGAGCCGCGTCGATGCTTCGCGCATTGCCGCTTTGAAGGCGGAAGCGGCGGCGCGCGCCGCCGGACTTTCCGCGAGTCTCGTGAAAGGCTCCGTGGTCGCCTCGGACGCCTTCTTTCCTTTCGCCGACGGGCTCATCGCCGCGGCCGAGGCCGGCGCAACCGCGGTGATCCAGCCCGGCGGCTCGTTGCGCGACGACGAGGTGATCAAGGCCGCCGACGATGCCGGGCTCGCCATGGTCTTCACCGGCGTGCGGCATTTCCGGCACTGAGAAAAACTCAGGTCTTCCGCCCCATAGCCATAAATTTGTCGGCGCGCGCCTCGCGGACGGCTTCGGGCGACAGATTGCCGAGGGTCTCGAGCGCCGCGGCGATGGCCTCTCCGGCGGCGGCGATCGCCGCGGCCGGATCGCGATGCGCGCCGCCCACCGGCTCTTGAACGATGCAGTCGACGAGGCCGAACTTCAAAAGGTCCTGCGCCGTGATCTTCATGCTGGTTGCCGCCTCCTGCGCCTTGGTCGTGTCGCGCCAGAGAATCGAGGCCGAGGCTTCGGGCGAAGCCACCGTATAGATGGCATGTTCGAGCATCAGCACGCGGTTGCAGGTGGCGATCGCGATCGCGCCGCCCGAGCCGCCTTCGCCGATGATCACCGCGACGTTGGCGACGCCGAGGGAGAGGGATTTCTCCGTCGAGCGGGCGATGGCTTCGGCCTGGCCGCGCTCTTCGGCATCGACTCCCGGAAAGGCGCCGGCGGTGTCGACCAGCGAGATTACCGGCAGCGCGAATCGGTCGGCGAGCTCCATGAGCCGCGCCGCCTTGCGATAGCCTTCGGGACGCGCCATGCCGAAATTATGCTTGAGGCGGGAATCCGTATCGGCGCCTTTCTCCTGGCCGATGATGCAAACCGGACTGCCGCGAAAACGCGCGAAGCCTCCAAGGATCGCCGCGTCCTCTCCGAAGGCGCGGTCGCCGGCCAGCGGGGTAAAGTCGGCCGTCAGGCCGGCGACGAAATCGGCGCAATGCGGACGTTGCGGATGACGCGCCACCAGCGTCTTCTGCCAGGGCGTGAGGTTGCCGTAGAGTTCGGCGAGCATGCGCTCGGCCCTGCTCTGGAGGCGCATCAGCTCCTCCTTGGCGGCGGTGTCGCCATTGGTTGCGAGCACGCGCAACTCCTCGACCTTGGTTTCGAGGTCGGCGACCGGCTTTTCGAAATCGAGATAACTGCGCATGCAGGCAGGGCGCTCCGGGGGAAGCGCGGGAAACTCCCCATTTCCAAGAGGTAAGTCAAGAATTACCGCTTGGCCGCCTGCTCCGCCAAGAGGTCGTCGGCTTTGCCGTGCTCAGTCGAAGAGGCTCGAGACGCTCTCTTCCTTGGCGGTGCGCGCAATCGCCTCGCCGATCAGCTGCGCGATGCGCAGAACGCGAATGTTCTTTGCGGCAAGCACCGCCTCGGTCGGGGCGATCGTGTCGGTGACCACGAGTTCCTTCATTTTAGAAGCGCCGATGCGGGCAACCGCGCCGCCGGAGAGCACACCGTGCGTGATGTAAGCGCAGACATCATGGGCGCCGTCGCGCAGCAGCGCATCGGCGGCGTTGCACAAGGTGCCGCCCGAATCGACGATGTCGTCGACAAGCACGCAGGTCTTGCCGGCCACGTCGCCGATGACGTTCATCACTTCCGATTCGCCGGCGCGCTCGCGGCGCTTGTCGACGATGGCGAGCGGGGCGTCGATGCGCTTGGCCAGCGCCCGGGCGCGCACCACGCCGCCGACATCGGGCGAGACCACCATGACGTTGGAAAGATCGGTGCGCTCCTTGAGGTCGCGCACCATCACCGGCGCGGCGAAGAGATTGTCGGTGGGAATGTCGAAGAAACCCTGGATTTGCCCGGCATGCAGGTCGACGGTCAGCACGCGGTCGGCCCCGGCCCTTGTGATCATGTTGGCGACGAGCTTGGCGGAGATCGGCGTGCGGGGACCGGGTTTGCGGTCCTGTCGGGCATAGCCGAAATAGGGAATGACGGCGGTGATGCGCCGCGCCGATGCGCGCCGCAGCGCATCGATCATGATCAGCATTTCCATCAAATGGTCGTTGGCCGGAAACGACGTCGATTGGACGACGAACGTGTCCTGGCCGCGCACGTTCTCCTGGATCTCGACGAAAATCTCCAGGTCGGCGAAACGGCGCACCTGACATTTGGTTAAAGGCACACCGATATAGGCGGCGATTTCCGCCGTCAGAGCACGGTTGGAATTGCCGGCGAGGATTTTCATTGCGCCCGACATGCGATTGGGGCGCGACTATGCCCGCTTGCCGCGGCAATCGCAACCGCGGCGCCCTTTCTAGGGCGCGCGCGACCACACCTGGCTGCCGCAAGGGCCGCCGCCCGGCGCGCAGCCCGAGATTTTGAGCGCTTCGCCATACATGGAGAGCTGCGTCGAATAATATTGACCATCGTCGGCGTTATAGCTGGTCCCGGACCAAAGATTCGGGGCGACGGGCCGCATATTGATCAGGACTTCCATTCCAAGCACCGAGCGGTTGCGCTTGCGCGGGTCGGGATTGCGAATGTCCTTGCCCGGATCGGAAACTGTCGATGCGACATTGCCGCAAAGCGCCCCACCGCAGCGATGGATGCGGATCGTGGCCGTACCGTCCGCGACTCGCCATTCGCCGAGCGGGTCGGCCCAAGCGGCCGTTGCGGCAAAGAGCAAGCCGACCGTGCAAAGCGGGCGGGCAATGGACAAAATCATCTGCTTTCCTCCAATTCTTGGCTTTCGGCGTCCGCGCGGCGGAGGCCAAAGATAAGGGGCGTGTCTCAAGGACCTCGGCGGGCGGCTAGTGGAGCGCCGCCATTCCGAGACCGCTCGGCGAAGGGCTAGGCGAGGCCGGGGAGGCCGCGGGCGTTGCGGGGACGATGGTTTGGCCGTCTTCTGCGGCCATATTGGGCTCGCCGGACGGCGCTGCATTGGCGGCAATGGCCTCCGGCGTGTTGGTCATGACCGCGGCAAGATCGTCGGCGCTCTTGGCCGCGACCTGGGAAAGCACGCTATCGTCGACGAGCGACCAGGGATCGGCCGCTTGGCCGTCCACCAGGACTTCATCCTCGATTCTCTGGGTGCGTTGCTTATTCGAATCGAAAACGTCGAGCACGAAAGCCACGGCGGTTGCGTTTCCCTCCGGATAGGCATTGAGATAGCCGCGTACGAGATAATTGGCCTCGTCGGGGTCGGTCATGTTGATCTCGCTGCGTTGCGCGGCACTGGCGAAAATGGTCGTAAAGCGGTCGCTCAGGTCTTGCGGCGCTCCGGAGAAGCTCGCCAAAGCCACCGTCGCCCCGCTTGGACTTACCCCGGCGCGCCGCGCCATGTTTGTCGCGGCGGGCGCGGAAGGGTCGGGCGCCTGCGCCAGATTGTTGTCCACGCATCCGCCCAAAGCCAGGCACGCAAAAGCCAGAGCCGTTCGCGTGAAGCGGCATCGATCAGGCGGGGCTTGGCCGCTGGGAGTTGCGACGGGCGACGCGGCAAAGATCCAATTCATATCGCCTCGTTGAATGACCCGCGGGTCCGCCCCACAGCGCAATCAAGAGAGCTAACCCGATTTGAACATAAGGTCCAGAGAGACCGCGCCGGGGGCGGCAAATTTGCCGGTTGCATCGAGCTTGGCCATTCTCAAGGCCTCTTTTTGCCGTCGCCCCGCGCGCCTAGATCGAGACGTGAATGATCCGGAATCCGCAAAAAGCGCCGCGTGAGGCGGGTGCCGCGCCGCTCGAAATCGCCGAGGCGCCGGCGCCTCTGGCGCGCGGCGTCGACGTCATCAAGGCGCAGCGGCAGCACGCGCCGGTCGGCCCCGGCGTCTACCGTATGATCGCCGCAAATGGCGAAGTGCTTTACGTCGGCAAGGCGAAGAGCGTGCGCCGGCGCATCGCCAGCTATTTGCGCACCGCCGGTCATACCGCCCGCATCGCGCGGATGATCTCGCTCACCGCTTCCATGGTCTTCGTCTCGACCGAGACGGAGACCGAGGCGCTGCTGCTCGAGACCAATTTCATCAAGCAGATGAAGCCGCGCTTCAACGTGCTGATGCGCGACGACAAGTCCTTTCCCTATATTTTTCTCGGCGGCGATCATCCCTTCGCGCAGATCGGCAAACATCGCGGCGGGCGCGGCCGCAAGGGCGATTATTTCGGACCCTTCGCCAGCGTCTGGGCGGTGAACCGCACATTGAACGCTCTGCAGCGCGACTTCCTGCTGCGCTCCTGCACCGACAGCTATTTTGCCAACCGCACGCGTCCCTGCCTGCTC
>JASHVQ010000006.1 GCA_030044485.1 Methylovirgula sp.
GAAGCCGATCGAGAGCCGCACGATGCTCATCGCCATCAGCGCCAGAATGAACTCGCCGACGCGCAACGGACTCATCATCAGATTGGCGATGTTGCGCGACCACATTTCCTCGAGAAAAGAAACGGAAAAGCCGAGCTGGCCGCGAAACAATATGTCCCAGAGCAACATGGCGCCGAGGAGCGCGCCCGCGGCAAGGCCGAAGCGGCCGGCGAGCGGTCCCGGCGCCTTGATGAGATAGGTCTGCAGAAAGCCCCAGGTCAGCATTTGCACGAGCGGCCAATAAATGAGATCGAGCAAGCGCGGCACGGAGGAGCGCAGCAGATAGAAATAGCGGGCCAGCATGGCGCCGACGCGCGCCGCGGAAAAGCGAGCGGCGCGCGTCATGACCAACGCCGCCCGCGTGCCAGATCGAGAAAAACCTCTTCGAGATTGGTGCGCGCGAATCGCGCCAAGAGCTCCTGCGGGCTGCCGTCGCCGACGATGCGGCCTTGCCTCAGCATGATCACCCGTTCGCAGAGCCGTTCCACTTCGCGCATGTTGTGGGAGGCGAGCAGGATCGTGGCCTGCCTGGCGCGCCGGTAATTTTCGATATGGGTTCTGACCCAATCGGCGGTGTCGGGGTCGAGCGATGCGGTCGGCTCGTCGAGCAGCAGGACTTCGGGCTCGTTGACGAGCGCTTTCGCCAAGGCGACGCGCGTTTTCTGGCCGGCCGACAATTGGCCGGAAGGCCGGTCGAGCACGTCTTCGAGCCCCAAACTTTTGGCGAGCGCTTCAATCCGCGCCGGCAGTTCGACGACGCCGTAGAGGCGGCCGAAGATCTCCAAATTCTGCCGCACGCTGAGCCGATGCGGCATGTCCACATAGGGGCTTTCGAAATTCATCCGCGCCAGCACGTCGTAACGGTTGCGCGGCATGTCGGCGCCGAGCACGCGCAGCTTGCCGCAGGTCGGCAGGATGAGCCCCATGATCATGCCGATGGTCGTCGACTTGCCGGCGCCGTTGCCGCCGAGCAGCCCGGTCACCGAGCCGCGCGGCAGAGAAAAACTGAGATTGTCGACCGCGACCACGCTCTTGAAGCGTTTGGTCAGCCCCTCGACCTCGATGGCCGCGGCCGACTGCGACCAGTTGTCAGCCCGCGGCGCGGCGAAATCCATTGGTTATTCCTGTCGCTCCATTCATTTCGGGCATATAACAATCGCAAAGAATACTCTAAAGGGAGGGGAGGATGCGCCTCGTGCGCCCGCCTCTGCAATGGCCGCAAGCCGGCGGCGCCAAGCCGGCGGAGCGGGGCGATCTCGATCTCGGTCGGCGCTCACGCCGGTTGCGAGTCGATACGCTTGTCAGGCTGCGCTGGCTTGCGGTTTGCGGGCAGGCAACGGCCGTTCTCGTCGTTCGCTACGGCCTCGGCTTCCCCATCCCGCTCGGCCTCTGCCTGCTGTTCATTGCGAGTTCGGCTTGGCTCAACATTCTGCTGCGGCTGCGCTACGGGCGCAGTGACCGGCTCGAAGATCTGCCCGCGGCGGCCATGCTCGGCTACGACATCCTGCAGCTTTCGGCGCTGCTTTATCTGACCGGCGGACTCGAAAATCCGTTTTCGATCCTCTTCCTCGCGCCGATCATGATCGCCGCCGTCTCGTTCTCCGGAAAAGTCACACTTGGCCTGACGCTGCTCGGCGTGGCGGCGGCGACCGCGCTCACCTTCCGGCATTATCCGCTGCCCTGGTTTCCGGGCGCGCCGCTCGAACTGCCCTTCCTCTATATCGTCGGCATATGGGTCGCGATCGCCGTCGGCGCGGCATTCACCGCGGTCTATGCCTCGCGTATCGCCGAGGAGACGCGCAAGCTCGCCGATGCCTTCGCCGCGACCGAACTCGTCATGGCGCGCGAGCAGCACCTGAGCCAGCTCGACGGCCTCGCCGCCGCGGCGGCGCACGAGCTTGGCACGCCGCTGGCCACCATCACGCTCGTCGTAAAGGAACTCCAGAAGGGGCTGCCGAAGGACAGCGCCTTCGAAGAGGACGTGCAGCTCATCGCGCAGGAGGTCGTGCGCTGCCGCAACATTCTCGCCAAGATCGCCTCGCTCGGCGACGAGTCGGGCGATATCCTGAACGAGATGAGCCTCGGCGTGCTGCTCGAGGAAGCCGCCGCCCCGCACCGCGATTTCGACATTGCGATTGTGATCACCAAGGACGGCCAGGATCCCGAGCCGATCTGCCGGCGCAATCCCGGCATGATCTATGGCATCGGCAATCTCATCGAGAACGCGATCGATTTCGCCAAGTCCGAAGTCAAGATCGTCGCCCGCTGGACGCAGAACGTGGTGGAGGTGGGAATCGAAGACGACGGGCCCGGATTCTCGCCCGACGTGATCGGCCGTCTCGGCGAACCTTATGTGACGACGAAGACCGACCGGCGCGCCAAGTCGGAAGAGGATTTTGGTCTCGGCCTCGGCCTCTTCATCGCCAAAACGCTGCTCGAGCGCTCCGGCGCCGCCGTCATTCCGAGCAATCTGCCTCCCCCCCATTCCGGGGC
>JASHVQ010000102.1 GCA_030044485.1 Methylovirgula sp.
TATCGCGTGGGGGCGCGTTGATGTTGACCGCTGTGCGTGTGATTTCCGGCCTGGGGCTCGCCACGCTCCTTGCGGCCTGCGCGGTGGGGCCGGATTTCGCGCCGCCCAATCCGGGCCTCCCGCAACATTGGTTCTTCGGCGTGCCGAACCCGGCGCATGTCGAACCTTCCGTCGAGCCGCCCGATCCGGACTGGTGGGCGCTGTTCAAAGACCGCGAGCTTACCGCGCTCGAGCAGCGCGTCGCCTTCGCCAATCTCGACGTCAAGACGGCGTTGATGCGCTTCGCGGAAAGCCGCTACCAGCGCGGCGTGACCGCCTCGGCGCTCTTTCCCAACCTCAACACCAACGGCTCCTACGAAAGGGAGAAGGCGAGCGCCAACGGCTTGCTCGGGCTCTTCGGCCAGCAGACGCCCGGCTCGGAAGCGAGCGGCGCATTCGGCTCGGGCGCGGGCGGCGCGCCGACCAGCCTCATCTCGCTTCTCTCGAGCCCCTTCAGTCTTTGGCAGCAGGGTTTCGACGCGTCTTGGGAACTCGACATTTGGGGCAAGGTCAGGCGGCAGGTCGAGGCCGCCGATGCGCAAATCGATCTTTCCGCCGATCAAACGCGCGACATTCTCGTCTCGAGCCTCGCGGAATTGGCGCGCGACTACATGCAGCTGCGCGGCGTGCAGGCGCAAATCAAGATCGCGCGCGACAATCTTGCGACGGCGAGCGACATTCTCGCCCTCACCAAGGCCCGCGAGCAACATGGTTTGACGACCGGCCTCGATGTCGAAGACGCCGCCGCCGAAGTCGATTCGATCAGCGCGACCTTGCCGGATCTTGCGCGGCAGGAATCGGATGCGATCAACGCCATCAGCCTGCTGCTCGACGAACCGCCCGGCGCGCTTGCCGTCGAGCTCGCCGCGCCGCGCGCGATTCCCTTGCAGACGCCGCGTCTGCCGGTCGGCATCCCGGCGGAATTGGCGCGCCGGCGTCCGGATATTCGCGAGGCCGAGGCGCAATTACACGCGGCCACCGCCAATATCGGTGTCGCGGTCGGCGACTTTTATCCGAGCGTGACGCTCAACGGCAGCGTCGGATTTCAGGCGCTCGATCTGACCAACCTCTGGAAGGGCAGCTCGCTGCAATACGCGCTGGGACCGAACGTCACTCTGCCGATCTTCGAAGGCGGGCGGCTGAAGTCGACGCTTGAACTGCGCGACGCCCAACAACAAGAGGCGGCCATCTTCTATCACGAGACGGTGCTCAAAGCCTGGCATGACGTCGTCAATGCGCTCGTCGCCTACCGTACCGAACAGCAGCGCCGCGGGCGTCTGGCGTCGCAGGTGGACCACGCCCGCACCGCGCTCGATCTCGCCCGCGCCCGCTACAGTGACGGCGTCGCACAGTTCATCACCGTGCTCGATGCGCAACGCACCTTGCTGTCGGCGCAGCAGGACCTGGCAACAGGCCAGACAAATGTCGCCATTGACATTGTCGCGCTCTACAAGGCGCTCGGCGGCGGATGGGAGACGACGTTGCCGGTCGAACCGACGCCTCCGATCAGCCTCGAAGTTCCTTAAGGGCAGCGCCAGGCTCGTTCAAATGCCGCGGCGGGCGATCACGCTTTTGTAACGACAAATCCAAAGTACCTAAACAACTTAAGCTAGTTTTATCCATTTGGCCTTGTGCTGGTTCGCTCGGCGTAACCTACAAGGCCACCCCATGTTCACGAAGATGACGGTGAGCTTCCGTCTGTTCGTGTACTTTTCCATCGGCGCGGCGCTGCTTTTGATGCTCGCCGCGTTTTCGATCGTCGAATTGCGGTCAATCAATGCGATCGCCGCCAAGGAGCAGAGAGCGGCGACGCGCGGCCGCCTGGCCGGCGAACTCGCCAACGCGATTTCCGAATTCCGCGTGCGCGAGGCCACGGACCTTCTGGCGAAAGATCCGAACAGCATCGCGAAAGTGCAGGCCGACATGGCGGCGCGCATCGACGCCAATGAAGACCTCCGCTCGGATTACCGGCCGCTGATCGGTTCCGATACGGAACGGCATTTGTTCGATACGCTCGGCCAGACTTGGAAATCCTATGCCGCGCGCCACGCCGACTTCCTCGCCCTGGCGCGCAGCGACAAGCCGGCCGCTGCCGACTTTTACCTCGGGCCCTTGAACGAAGATTATCGTGCCACCGACGCTGCCGCCGACGCGCTCGGCCGCTACAGCATCGAGAATACGCAAGCCGAACGCGAAAGAGCCCAGCACATCACCGACGCCGCGCTGCGCATTCTCACAGCGATTTCCCTCGTCACGGTCATCATGGCGGGGATCTTGCTGCTCCTGATCCGCAGCCAGGTCGGTCGCCCGCTCACGGCGATCACCCATGCTCTTTCAACCGTCGCGTCCGGAAATTTCAGCGTCGAGGTGCCGGGTCACGAGCGCCACGACGAGATCGGGACGCTGGCGCGGGCGCTCGAAGTCTTTCTGCGCACCGCGCAGCAGTTGGACCAAGCGCATCGCGACGCGGAAGAAGCGCACCGGCAAATGCAAACCTTGGCGCGTCACGACGTTCTGACCGGATTGCCTAACCGGCGCATGCTCTGGGAGGAAATGCGCAAGTCTCTGGCGCGCGTCAGCCGCAGCGGCGGTATGTGCGCCATCATGGTCATAGACCTCGATCGGTTCAAACCCGTCAACGACGTCTACGGGCACGTCACCGGCGACAGCGTGCTTTTCGAGGTCGCCAAGCGACTGAACGAGGTTTTGCGCAAGGGCGATACGCTCGCCAGGCTCGGCGGCGACGAATTCGCCGTCGTCGCCGAATTCGCCGTCGACACCGACGGCCCGATGCGCCTCGCCACGCGCTTGATCAGAGCGGCGAGCGAATCGGTCAGCGTCGAGGGCGCGAGCATCGACGTCGGCGCGACCATCGGCGTCGCGCTTGCGCCGGCCGACGGCATGGATCCCGATTCATTGCTGCGCGCCGCCGACATCGCCATGTACCGCGGCAAGCGCGAAGGACGCGGGTGCTTCCGCTTCTTCGAGGAAAGCATGGAATTGGAGCTGCGCTCGCGCGTGAACCTCGAAAGCGAGCTGCGTGCCGGGATCGCGGCGGGCGAGATCGTGCCTTACTATCAGCCGATCGTGAGCCTCGCGGATCAAAGCCTGCTCGGCTTTGAAATCCTGGCGCGTTGGCAGCATCCGCAAAAGGGCGAGCTGTTGCCGTCGATCTTCATTCCTATCGCCGAAGAGACGGGCATGATGCCCGAACTCACCTACAGGATTTTGCGCATCGCGTGCCGGGATGCGCGCTATTGGCCGGCCTACCTGACGCTGTCGCTCAACATTTCGCCGAGTCAGTTGAAGGATACGCAGTTCGCGGTTCATCTCCTGTCCATATTGGTCGAAGAGGGATTTCCGCCGGAACGTCTCGAGGTCGAGATGACCGAGGATGCGCTCGTCGCCGATCTCGATCAGGCGCGGGCGATTCTCAAGTCGCTGCAAAACATCGGCATCCATATCGCGCTCGACGATTTCGGAACCGGCTATTCGTCTCTCTATCATCTGCGCGAACTGCACTTCGACAGGATCAAGATCGATCGCTCGTTCATTCAATCGATCTTCGAAAATCGCGAGAATGCCGAAATCGTCGGTGCCATCATCGGGATCGGCAAGAGCCTCGGCCTTCCGACCACCGCCGAAGGCATCGAAGACCTTCAGCATATGCGCAAGCTGGCCGAACTCGGCTGCGAGAACGGCCAGGGTTTTTATTTCGGCCGGCCGATGGGCGTCGCCGAAGCGGCGAAAATGGTCAAAGCGGCGCGCCGCTCCGAGCCGGGCGCGGCGAATGCGAAAGGCCTCCGCGCCACCGCCAGCTAACGCGCCTGCCGATAGCCTATTCGAAAGCCACCGTCAGGCCGCGCTTGTCGCATTCGGCGCCGATAGCCGAGGCGATTTTCTGCAAATCCTCGACGCCGATCTCGCTGTCCTCGTGGGGCGGATCCCAGTTTAGGATTTCATCGAGCCGCACGACGAAATCGGCGGGTTCCGCCGCGCCGGGAAAATCCGCGGATGGAAAGATCGTCAGCGACTTCGGCCCATACGTGACGCGAAAGGCGCCCTCGGTCAGTTCGACCGTCAAACGCGGCCGGCCGCGACCGGCGCCTTGGCTACTCATGGGACGATTCGCGCATCTTCACCAGCCGCTGCTCGTGACCGCCGCAACGACCTTGCGCATGAGGCTCGGCAAAGCCTCGGCGTCGAGATCCGCGGCCTTCACCCAACGGCACCCGAGCGGAGCCTCGGTCTGCTGCGCCACGTCGGCGAGAAAAACGTCCAGCGACAACGAAAAATGGGTGAAGACATGCGCCACGGGCGTTGTCAGGCGCCGATAATCGGCCATAAGCGGCGCGTCGCGCAAGGCTCTTTCGCGATCGTAGGCCTCCTCACGCGACAGCGTCGTCGGAAATTCCGCCATGCCCCCCAGCAGGCCGAGCGGCGGCCTTGTGCGCAGCAGGAGGGCGTCGCCGCGGCGCAGGACGAAAGCTATGCCGCGCCGCCGCGGCCGTTGAACCTTGGGCGCCCGGCGCGGCCAAGTCTCGGGCGTGCCAAGCGCCGCCGCGCGGCAGAAGCCGTGCAGCGGGCATGAGGCGCACTTCGGGCGTCGCGGCGTGCACAAAGTCGCGCCCAGATCCATCAGACTTTGGGCAAAATCGCCGGGCCGCTCGGCCGGAACGAGCTGCGCCGCCTTGTCTTTCAGCAGAGGCCTGGCCGCGGGCAGCGGCGCGTCGATCGCATAGAGCCGCGCCATGAGTCTTTCGACATTGCCATCGACGGCGGCGGTCTTATGCCCAAAGGCGATGGCGGCGATCGCCGCGGCAGTGTAGGGCCCGATTCCCGGCAGGGCGCGCAACGCCGTCTCGCTGCGCGGAAACGCGCCGCCATACTCAGCGACAATCTTTTGCGCGCACGCGTGAAGGCGGCGCGCCCGCGAATAATATCCAAGCCCGGCCCATTGCCGCATGACCGCTTCGCGCGGCGCCTTGGCGAGCGCCGCGACATTCGGCCAAAGGCGCAGGAATGTTTCGAAATAGGGTTTGACCGCCTTGACCGTCGTTTGCTGCAGCATGATCTCGGAAAGCCAGACGACGTAGGGGTCGGGCCGCCGGCCGGGCTCGGCACGCCAGGGCAAGACACGGCGCTGGCGGTCGTACCAGGCCAGCAACGCCGCGATTATTTCGGCGCGCTTTTCAGAGGCGGGCTGCTGCGCCAGTCGCGCACGGGAACGCTTCGGCATTTGCGCGGTTTAGCCGCTTCTCGAACTCCGGGATACTGCCCTCGAGACGATGCAAGGCGATGCGCACAGGCCAGGAGCATCGCCCGCTTTGAACGGGCACAACCTGCCGCGTATAAGGGTGCATGTCCAAGCCCGCCCCCTGGTCGCGTCCCCTTGCCGATCTCATCGGAACGGCGATCGACCCGGTTCTTGCCCGGCAGGGGTTCGGCGCCGCGGATATCGTGCTCTATTGGGAAGAGATCGTCGGCGCACGGCTTGCCGCGATGTCGGAACCTTTGGGCCTGCGTTGGCCGCCGCGCCGCTCAGGGCAGCGCGACGCCTTGCCAGCCACGCTCGTCGTGCGCGTGGAAAGCGGTTTCGCGCTCGAATTGCAGCATGTCTCGGGCCTGGTGATCGAACGGGTCAACACGCATCTGGGCTTCTCCTGCGTGGGGAGGATCGCCCTCAAGCAAGGCCCGCTCGAGCGCCGCCAGGACGAGAGGGGCGCCCGTCCCGCACCCTCGCCCAGGGCGATCGCCGCGGCACAAGAAGCTGTGGCCGGCATAGACGAAGAGGGCTTGCGGCAGGCGCTGGGCCGCCTCGGCGCGCGCATTTTCGATGCCGCTCGCAAAAGCGTCGCATGAGCCGGTGCTGGCTTTCGCACCGCAGGCGCGTTACGGAGTTTTAATACCGGGCGGTGCATGCCCGGCCTGCACAAGCCGCCCGAATTCGTCCATACTGCCGGCCCGCCCAGTCACGTCACGGAAAAGCTCATGCAGGACACGCATAGCGTCATGAATCGCCGCAGGCTTCTCGAGTTCGGCGTGGCGGCCGGTCTCACGCTCGCCGGCCTTGCCGGACTGGCCCCGAGCTTGAGCCGCCCGGCGCATGCACAAGGCACCGTCATCCCCGTCGCTCAGCTGATGGCGCCGCAGGCGCTCCCCGACATTCCTATCGGCAAGGCCGATGCCCCGGTGACGGTGATCGAATATGCCTCGATGACCTGCAGCCATTGCGCCGCCTTTCACGCCATGACCTATCCGACGCTGATCAAGAATTATGTGGATACCGGAAAGGTGCGCTTCATCCTGCGCGAGTTCCCGCTCGATCCGCTGGCGACGGCGGCCTTCATGCTGGCGCGCTGCTCGGGCACGGACAAGCGCAACGCCGTCGTCGATCTGCTCTTCGATCAGCAGAAGAACTGGGCGTTTACCGACAAGCCGCTCGCCGCGCTCGCCGACTTCCTCAAACAGACGGGCATGACGCAAGCGGCTTTCGAGGCCTGCATCAACAACCAGGACCTTTATGAGCAGGTGAGCCAAGAACGCGACAACGCCGCGCAGAAATTCGGCATCGACGCGACGCCCACCTTTTTCTTCAACGGCCACAAGATCAGCGGCGAGCTGTCGCCCGACGTGCTCGACAAGATGCTGCAGCCGTTGCTGAAGGGATAGCGGCCGTGACCGGGCTGCGCTTTCTGCTGAATGTCCTCTGGCTTTTCACCGGCGGCCTTTG